>JBCBKZ010000291.1:0-6778 GCA_038520955.1 Bacteroidota bacterium
TTAGACAGGAAAAAGAAGCAGCTGAAGTACAAATATCTCTATTGCCTGGTACAGGCTAAAGGCATAATTGATAGAATCAGTGTTGGCAGATAAGTCCATTTCAGCCAGTTTACCAGCCAATAGAGATATTTGTACTTCAGCTGCTTCTTTTTCCTGTCTAAGTGAATCCAGCTTAGCTTGTCTTTTTCTTACTGAGAGGTTAGCATTCCGGATCCTTCTTTCCAGGGTAGCATACTTTTTGTCCAGGTTTAAATTTGCCTTGGCGGCGTAGTATTTCTCTTTCTGGTCAATCCAATCATCTTCAGGACACATATAAAATGCGATCCTGTCGTCAGCTTTATCAGGTATTCTGGTAATCAGTTCTAACTCATTAATTACCTTATATCCTCCTTTAGATATGCTAAGTTTCACCGGGGCTCCTGCTCTCTTACCTACAAACCTTAGGCTAAATTCTCCATCCAGATCTGTATCTGTTGATGTGACGCCTTCGGCCTTAACTATTACACCTGAAAAGCCTTTATTCTGATTGCCATTATACCCCTTATATACCACTCCTTTTAAGAAATCATTCTCTGTTTGAGCAGAAAGTTCAAGTGAAGAGCAGAATAGTAAGGGAATGATTAGAAGTAAGAACTGTAAGGGTTTCATAAGGCTAAAATGACGATGTATAGAGTTCAATCTGTAGATAAGATAAGGTAATTCTTATTCTCAAAATATGTATGCCTCCCATTTAACAGGTATCTGACCATTTTCTTTGGGTACTTTTTAGCTTTTAGGCTATAAGTGGTAGGTAGCCTTTTCATATAAGCCATGATAATTCTCCTGATTCATTTTTGTATAGATCCGACTTTCAAATGCTGGGGAACTTCCCTAACATTGTAGCATGCAGAAGGGAAAGTGGAAGAAAATCTGGGATTACAGTATCATCCTACTGGTGTTTGCGGTAACGGGTACTACGGCGGCTATATTCCCAAAGTGGATCATGCCGCTAACAGGCTTCACAAAAGGCACCTGGCAATACGTCCTTGGCTACATCCTTCTGATTACTCCCATTTATCAGGTTCTCCTGTTAGGATATGCCTTCATTTTTGGGAAATTCAAGTACTTTTACGAGAAACAAAAGAAAATTGGCCGATGGTTGTTCGGTTGGTTAGCACCTAATAAACCCTAGTTTTTAGCACATGAAATCTACTATTAATACTTCCCAGGCTCCCGCACCCATAGGCCCATATAATCAAGCTGTCATGGCAAACGGCATGCTATTCGTTTCCGGACAGATAGCCATTAATCCTGAGAGTGGGCTCCTTATTACCCATGACCTGGAAGAGGAAGGACATCAGGTAATGAAAAACCTGAAAGCTATCCTGGAAGAAGCTGGTTTAGGCTTTGAGAACATAGTGAAGACTACCATCTTTTTGGCTACCATGGATGACTTTGCCACCATCAATAAGATTTACGGCAGCTACTTTGAAGGCTCTTACCCGGCCAGAGAAACTGTAGCGGTAGCCGGACTCCCAAAAGGAGTAAATGTAGAGATTTCAGTTATTGCTGTTAAGTAATTGATCTCCTACTTAGCTTGGCGTCTTTGTGCCTTAGCGTGAAATAATGTCCCGCTGAGACGCCAGGTTTTCATTAACTCCTCTATCAGATTTTTGCTTAAGAATGTTATCATGGAAGACTACTCACATATTCTTACCCACCTGGGGGAAGATAGGGATCAGGTATTGGGAGCAGTAAACCCACCTATTTACTACAGCAGTAATTTTGCCTTTAATACTGTGGCTGAGATGCGGCATGCGCTCACCCACGAAATGGATGTGCCCTTTTACACACGTGGACATAATCCTACTGTAGCCATTCTCCGCAAGAAACTGGCGGCCCTGGAAAAAGCTGAAGAATGTCTGCTATTCGGGAGTGGGAGTGCTGCCATGGCTGCGGCTGTAATGAGTCAGGTCCAGCAGGGAGATCATGTAGTCTGTGTCCAAAAGCCTTATAGCTGGACAGGGAAATTACTGGTGAAGCTCCTTTCCCGTTATGGCGTATCTCATACCTTCATTGACGGTACAGAAGCCACTAACTATGAGACAGCTATACAGGAGAATACTAAACTGCTGATTCTGGAAAGCCCCAACTCCATGACTTTTGAGTTGCAGGACCTTACAGCCGTAGCAGCCATCGCTAAGTCTCAAGGAATCAGAACTATATGTGATAACAGCTATGCCAGCCCTATCAACCAGAATCCCATAGAAATGGGCATAGACATCGTTATCCACTCAGCCACCAAGTACCTTAGTGGGCATAGCGATGTGATTGCGGGCGCCTTGTGTACTTCAAGGGAAATAGCGGAGAAGATCTTCCAATCTGAGTATATGACCATAGGAGCCATACTTTCTCCTCATGATGCATGGCTTCTGATGAGAGGGATTAGGACACTACCTTTACGTATGCAGCGAGTGGCTGAAACCACCCCTAAAATTGTGGAATACCTGGCTGCCCATCCATTAGTGGACAAGGTGTATTACCCATTTTTAGCAGATAACCCTCAGCATGAACTGGCTAAGAAACAAATGCGGCAAGCAGGAGGTCAATTCTCCATAGAGCTTAAAGTCGATAGCATAGAAAAGGTAGATGCATTTTGTAATTCGCTGAAGACCTTCCTTATGGCTTGTAGCTGGGGAGGATATGAGTCCCTCATTTTCCCCATCAGCACCTTGTATCAGTCTGCCAATTATGCTGAGACTACGCTTCCATGGAACTTTATCAGGTTCTATGTAGGCCTAGAAGAAGCTGCCTACCTTATAGCAGATTTAGAACAGGCTTTTGCTGCGATTTCTTAATCCAGCTCGTACAGCTGCTTAGAGATCTCCTCATACTTATCTCCCTCCACCCAACGGGGAGTAAGATCCTTATTAGCGATGAGCCTTGCCGTATGCGCAAAGGTTCTTGCAAAGGTGGCCAGATAGTTCAGGTTTAAGCTCTCAGCTTCATCAGATGTACTATGGTAATGTTGCATGAGCTCCTGCGTGAAGGCCTCAAATCCAGGAGACATGGTAGGCGCAGGAATCCCCTTTCTGGCGAAAGAGACATTGTCAGACCTATCAAAGAGATTCTGCTCCGGGGCAGGATCAGCAAAGGGCTCCACACCCAACCTTTCACAGGCCAGGTCAAACTCTTTTTTGGCCCCTACCCTGTCATAGCCCATGATGGCTATCAGGCTGGTATCAGTATACCCAGCTCCATCAGAGTTAAGGTTGAAAACGGTTTTATTCAGCGGGATAAGGGGATGATCTACATAATACTGGCTCCCTATCAAGCCTATTTCTTCTGCAGTAAGTGCCATCACTATGATAGATCTAGCAGGCTTCTTTTCCTGTAAAGCTTTGGCAGCGGTTAGTAAGGCGGCTACGCCCATAGCATTGTCTCTCGCACCATTATTGATGCTATCGCCACCTGCTTCGCTGGGCTTACTCACGCCTATATGGTCAAAGTGGGCTGTTAGCACCACATACTCATCCTTTTTCTCGGGATTCTTTCCTTCTATGATTCCGATGACATTACTGGAATACTTACTGTTATTCGCTATCCCCCCGCCTTTGAGGGTTATCATTTTACTGTCCGCTAGTTTTTCTGTTTGCTGCTGATCCTGATTATTTACCCAGAAATGAGGGAGGTTGGAAACTAACTGATCAGGCTCTTTGACACTCATTCTCCCAGATCCTATGGCTCTGGAAATATAATTCCATGGAAAGGTCTCTCTGTATACTTCAACTATGGCAATAGCTCCTTTTTCTTCCGCTGTGGCTCTTTTCTGCGGAGAAGCAGCCAGCATTTTCCGTATGCTGGTCTCACCGGGGATTCCTACCTGGGCAAGTACTATCTTCCCATATACATCCAGTCCTTCATAATCATCTATTCCCTTCTCCTCATCAACCCATCCATTTTTCACAAACACCAATTCGCCCTCGAGATTAATCTTATCTCCATTCAGCATGACGCAGGTGGAAGCACCTATCTCTCCCTCTTCAGTTTCTATGGTGCTTTCTCCCATGGCCATTTTCTGCTCAAACATGATGGTTTGAAAATAGGAGTCCTGACCGGGAGGTGTTTTCAATCCATAGGACCTAAACTGCTCCGCTATGTACCTGCTGGCTACATTATTCCCCTCCTCTCCTGTCCTTCTCCCTTTCAGTTCATCTGAGGCTAGAAAGAATACGTGTGAGGCTATTTCTTCTTGAGAAATCTGGAACTCAGGTAAGGTGGTATAGTCCTGAGCTTGAAGTAGGAATGGATTTCCAAATAAAATGGGCAGGAGTAATAAACCGTATATCCTTTTCATGTATTTTCTTTTCTCTCGTAAAGGCAAGTTACAAAATCATGAGGCAACTTTATCCTGGAAGCAGTAAGGAAGAATCTCCATAGCTCAAAAATCGGTACTCATTTGCCAATGCTTCCTGATATACCTTCCGCCAGTCTTCCCCTATTAAGGCAGCTATTAAGAGAATCAAAGTAGTTCCCGGCATATGGAAATTGGTGATAAGCCCATTACTCAGCTGGAACTCATAGCCCGGCAAAATCAGGATTTCCGTCCTGGCACGGATGACCTCCATATGCTTTTTATCCATGGCCTCCCATAAGTTTTCAAGCACCTGCTTTTTGTCAAACTTTCTGCCTTTAAATTCATAGGGAGTGAGTTTCCCCACTAACGGGAGAGGCTGATTCAGCATTTCCGGCTTCTCTCCCACCATCACCCCCAGCCAAAAGAAAGATTCTATGAGGCGCATACTCGTAGTCCCTACGGGGATAATATTCCCCAGATGTTGGATCAGCGTTTGAAGGTGCTCTTTGGTAAGGCTGATTTGCTCCTCGTGCATGGGGTGATTAACTACCTTGTCTTCCTGGACTGGCAGGAAGGTACCTGCACTTACGTGTAGGGTTACATAGCTGGAGGCTATCCCATTGTCGAAAAGATCTGATAACACCTTGTCCGTAAAATGCAGGCCCGCTGTAGGAGCTGCTACTGCTCCAGCTTGCTTAGCATACACCGTTTGGTAGTGTTCATAATCTGCCTCTTCCACCTCCCTTTCCACATAAGGCGGCAAGGGGAGATTCCCTATTTTCTCTACCAACTCTGCAAAAGACAAATCTTCGGGCTCCCATTCCAGTTTCACATAATCCTTCTCTCTGTCAAACCAGCTTACCTTTATTTGGTAAGTAGTCCCATCTTCTGTCCACTCCTTTTCCAGGACTTCTCCTTCTTTCCATCGTTTCTTTTTGCCAATAAGGCAGTGCCAAACGCAAGTCCCTTTGGCTTGCATGGATTGTTGGACTTCAGATGGAGTATGGGGATTCAGGAGAAATACTTCTATTCTGGCGCCTGTTTTTCTCTGGAGAAAAATTCTGGCAGGAATCACCTTCGCGTTATTGAAAACCAGTAAGCTTTTCTCAGGCAGGATTTTCGGCAATTCAAAAAACTGCCTATGGCCAATGTTCCCCTTTTGGTAGGTCAGGAGCTTGGAATGGTCCCTTTGGGCAAGCGGGTATTGAGCTATTCTCTCTTCTGGTAGCTCGTAGTGATAATCTGAAAGTGATATGTCTTGTATACTCAAAAGTATTCTCAGTCAGAATGAATAAACAAAGGAGGGATTCTATCCTCAAAATCTGTCGCTTCCTGAAAAGCATGTGCGAGAGAGAGTGCTTTTCCCTCTTCAAAGAGGTTGGCCAGAAAACTTATGCTCACAGGTGTCCCATCTTCCCTAAAGCCAGAAGGAACCACTACACATGGATGCCCAGTCAGATTGGTAACTGTGAGCTGGTTTCCCCCATAGGAGGGGACTACCAACACATCATAGGCTTTCATCAACTCATGCACCTCTTGAACCAGCAAAGTCCTGATACGGTTTGCCTGAATGTACTCTACCGCCGGAATAAAGCGGGCCGCTCTAAAAACATTAGGCCAGGCATTTTCAATCTGCCTCACCATTAAGCTATCTTGATTAGACCTTGTCAGTTCATCAAAAGCCGCAGCAGCCTCTGCTGATAAGGTGAGGGTCATGGCTGAAACAGGAAAGTCTATCTCCCATGTTACTTCTTGCAAATCGGCTCCTAGGTTAAGTAGCGTTTCCAGCGCCAGACTGTCCTGCTTCTTCCAATTGTGTCTGCCTTCAAACCATTCCTTTACATAACCAACCTTAAAGGACTTCCAGTCTATGTTTTCTTCATATTCAAATCCAGCCTCATAGAGGGTAGGATCTATGTTATCAGGTCCATGAATAGCACCAAAGACTAGGGCGCAGTCCTGAGCGGATCTACAGATAGGCCCTATTTTATCCATGCTCCAGCTTAGGGCCATGGCGCCCTGTCTACTAACTCTGCCATAGGTTGGTCGTAATCCACTGTTGCCACAACGGGTAGAAGGAGACACAATAGAACCCAGCGTCTCTGTTCCTATGCTGAAGGCCACCAAACCAGCTGCAGTAGCAGAAGCAGAACCTGCAGAAGAACCACTGGAGCCCTGAGATAGATTCCAAGGATTTTTCGTTTTCCCGCCATACCACACATCTCCCCATGCCAGAGCGCCCATGCTAAGCTTGGCTACTAGCACTGCACCTGCTTCCGACAATCTTTTGACCACAGTAGCAGTTTCCGCTAATTCCTGCTCCTGATAGGGAGCAGCTCCCCAGGTGGTGGGATATCCTTCCACTGCCAGCAGATCCTTCACCCCATAGGGAATACCGTGTAAAGGTCCTTTATACTTCCCTGAAGCTATTTCTTCATCAAC
>JBCBKZ010000292.1:0-6760 GCA_038520955.1 Bacteroidota bacterium
CGGTAAGAATGAGGCCCATACCGTCAATAATGGGAGCCATTCCCATGACAGACAAGAGTTTGTGCCCGTTTCCATATATCGGAATTGCACAATCCAGTGTTTAATGTGGTGATCACCAATGTACCTGGCCCTCAATTTCCGCTTTATATAAATGGGCACAAACTCTTGTCTGTCATGGGAATGGCTCCCATTATTGACGGTATGGGCCTCATTCTTACCGTCTTTAGCTATAATGGGCTTCTGACCATCAGTCCCACGTCTGATGCCAAGACTATGCCTGACATAGATAAATTCTCCAGGTATCTTAGGGAGTCAGCTAATGAACTGGAAGCGGAGATTTTAAAGCTGGAGAGTAAAAAACGTACCGTTAAAAAAACACCTAAGAAGGCACAGTCAGATGCACTTTTTACACACGTAAGAAAGCAACTTAAGCTTAACGCGGAGCATATCAAGCCTAATAATGGAATATTCCAGTTTAATGTAACAGGTGATGTCCCAAGAGAATGGAAAATTGACATTAACAAGTCTCCAGGTACGGTAACCAAAGGAAAGGCCGCTGAGCCGGATGTAACCTTTACCGTGGCGGATAAACACCTATACCGGATTGGGAAAGGGGAAATGAGCCTGCAGTCAGCCTTCATCCAAGGCAGACTCAAAATCGACGGAGATACAGAAAAAGCCATGAAATTGGGTGCCATCTTATCCAAGATCCCCAAGTTGTAGGCTTAACATCTAGCTAACAAGCTAGTGTAAACAAGGCTTCGATTTAACGCTCTGAAAGTAATTGACCCTCTTCAAGAATAAAACCTGGAGAGGGTCAAGTGTTTTGTATGTCGAGTATTTGGTCGCTTAAGGATTCAACATCTCTTTGGTTGTCTTATTCGCCTTACCATTTGCCTTTCCGTTCGATCTGGGTTTTCTAAGTTTGACTTCCTCCTGTCCTAACTCTTTCAGGAACATATTCCTGATCTTATGAACCTTCTGATCCAGATGCTCTTTCTTCCAGCGACTGGTGGAAATCGGGGGAAGAACTTTCACCTCGATCGCGGCAGATCTAAAGAAGTTAGTTCCACGCGGCATGGCATCATGGGCATTACGGATCACAACTGGTACGATGGGTACCTTGGCTTGCATGGCTAAGTGGAAAGCTCCTTTCTTAAAAGCCCCAAGGCTATAGTCTTTGCTTCGCGTCCCTTCAGGGAAGATGATGATAGAAGTGCCGTTCTTCAAGGCTTCCACTGCCGGTTTCATAGCTTCTATCGCCTTTTCACGATTTTTCCTATCAATAAATATAACACCTCCCGCCATTAGTAACTGACCGATGATAGGCATGGTTTTTAGTTCCTTCTTCGCTATGCCTGTGGCATTCTTACGGATTAGCTTAGACACGATGAACATGTCCGCGCTACTCTGGTGGTTGAAGATAAATACTGCTGGACGCTTGGACCATAAATGTTCTTCGCCTTTAACCACCAGCTCAATCCCCGCAGCTGCTACTACCAGGTCTCCTACCGTAGCCATGAGAGAATTGACTCCTTCCTGGAAAGACAGATTTAAGGTCCCTCTTGCTACAGCTGAAATAGCTGCAGGAGCCAGACTTCCAAGTGCCGCTCCTGTTCGGAGGACATTTACCAGCCCAGTCCTTTCTTCATCATTAAATCTGAAAATGGGCCAGTTATTTTTGAATGCCAGGGCGGAAAGTTTCGTATCTGGATTGATAGGTCTGGGATTTCCAACTAGTTCCAGTAAGGGTGCATCCGAGGCACTATCCGTATAAAAATAACTTTTGGTCAGATCCAGGTTATATTCCTTAGTCAAATCCAGGGCTGCATGGGCTTTTCCTTCACCCCAACAGGCTGGTTCCACTATATTACCGGTGAACTTCCCGTCCTCTACCTCCATGCGGGTACACATGACATGCTTGATATTCAAGTCCCTTGCAACAGGATTGACCTGGTATGGTGTGGCAGCCGATATAATGGCTACGGTATGTCCCTTAGCAAGATGTGCATTTACAAGGGCACGAGATTCAGGATAAATCTGATCTGCCAGCTCCTTATGGTATACCTGCTCTCCTACTTCTATAAAGACTTCTTCTTTCACGCCTTTTACGCCCTGTGCCCCTACTGCCGCAAGACCTGCGAAGTTCCCCTGACCCGTGGCGTAAACGAGAACCCCGGCAAACTGGGAAACGATTTCCTTTGTACTCATCCTGCCACTTAAGAGCCTGGTTTTAAAGAAGCCTTTAGCTGAGAAGCTCTTGATCAGCGTCCTGTCAAGGTCAAAGAAAGCTCCCACCTGTGGGCCAGATTCTCCCTCCATAATAGCCTGCGTAAGGACCTCAGTCTTGGACCCAGGGACTATTTCACGTGCAAGAGGAATACTTGACACCATCTTAATAGGCTTAGCCAGGATAATGCCCTGTAACCAATTAATTTTTGTGGCGATTTGGTTGAGCTGAGCCATAAAGGCTTCTATCTCCTTTTTCTTGTTATCCTCTGGAGTAGGGATAATACCTAGATTTTGCGCCAGCCTGATTCCGTTTTGGATAAATGGCTTAGATACTGATCCTACCCTTTGAATACGCCCCTGCCAGTGCATTTCCTCACTTAAGAAAAGGCAACCCTCTATAAAGGTCTTTTCATCAAATCCATTGTTGGGGTTCCACCCATATAAAGCTTGGGCGACTACTCTGTAGGCTTCGATATAGGAATGAAGGACTACCGGAGCCATAATCATTTCCTGAGACTCAAAAAAGGCTGTTTTCTGAGATTTAGGTGCCGAAATGAGCTGAAGCCAATCCTTGGAGAGAATTTCCAGGTTTGCCTCTATCTCATCAGAGAATTGCATTTTCTGAGAATAGAAAAACTCAAATTTGAATAATGACCTAAGGGCCATGATTTCCTCCCAAAATACTTCTTGTCTGGAAGCTGGTTTAGCTTCAGCTGACTTCAGTAAGGCTAATTCTATAAAGGCTCTGTGGTACAGGTGATGTACCGACATATTGGCGTAGTAGGTCGCTTGTAAGTAGTTCTCAGAATTGAGCACATACTTGGCTTCCAGGGCTTCCCCATGCCTCAGGATTATATTTGCCCGCTGCAGTAAGTTGAGTCCTACCTGCACACTCCTTCCAATGGGGCTCCCCCTATCCACTAACACATCTGGTTTGTAGCTTTCGATCAACTGCATCAAATCAACCACATCATTCTGAATGGTCTCTTTATTCAGGGCAAACTTGGAGAGAAGAGAAATACAGATGAGAGAAGTAGTAGTTACAGGCGTTACCTGATTAATCTTGTGCACAAGTTCTAAGGAGAATCGGGAAAGCTTCCTGGACTGGGGTCCTGTGAATTTTCCATCAGTGATGAATTCGACCGAGTTTTCCTCATTGATCTCTACAGGTTCTCCCAAACGGATGGATATTCTCCCGAAGTTCCCATCCATCTTTCTGACATAGTTCAGGAACCACTCCAGACTCTCAGGTCTTTTCTGTTTACCACGTCCCTCACGGGTCATCTCTGCCACATCAGGAATCAAGTCATATACGATGGAAACAGGTACATACTTTACCTGCTGATTAGACATCTCTTCTGCTTCCCGGATATATTTGAGAATCCCCACCTTTGGCCATACGAGCTTCCCCGTACGTGAGCGAGTACCTTCAATGGCCCACATAAAATGAGAGCCTTTATTTACCAGAGATGCGATGAAGTGCCTTAAAGAAGCTTTGTAAACCTTATCATCTTTAAAGGAACGTCGGATAAAAATGACCCCATTTTGTCTGGCTAGTTGGCCAAAGCCCATGAAGTCCATGTTGATTCCGGCAAAGGTGTAGGGGAAGGGAATTCCATGCCTGCCCAGGGTAACTGCCAGGACAAACATATCCAGATAGGTCTTATGGGTCATGACAAAGGCAATGGAGTTGCCTCTGGCCAGCTTAGTTAATTCCCTGATTTCCTTTGGGTTAACATCGATGGATTTATTGAAACCACGACCTAATATATATTGAGCTACCTGTAATCCCAGAACATTGGCAAGCGGTTGGTGGAGGGTATGTAATTCTTTCAGGCACTCAGCAGCATCTTGCTGAATTTCATTATAGGGCTTACCAATTTCATTCGCTATATCTATTAGTTTTTTCTGAAATTTTGGATCGTTGATTAATTCTTCCATTTCTATATGGTCTATGTTAATCCAAATATTAGGATGCCTGAATGCAGTGGCCTAATAGCTGAGAGTTCGGGTTTGAGGATATACCTATTAATATAGCTTATCTTGTATTTTCCAAAGGATGTTTCCTTTATCACTATTAAGTGCTCCGCAAAAACGGATAACGTTCCTCATTTTTAGCATATAACACAGTGCATATGAGGGTTCCATGATTCTCAAGTCATCAGTCTTTGAGAATGAAAATTTCTCATTCCTGATATACTTTTTTAGCATTCAAACTGGCTCAAATCTTAGCCAAAAAACCAGTCTTTTTCCAGTTTTAGTTTAATCAGTTAATATAAACAAAATCTAATATAAGGTCCTCTTTTTCAGCCCTCTCTTTGAAAATCATCCTAATTGTTGTAATTTATAAGAAGGGAAAAAAGGGGTACTCCCAAATTTTAACAGATATTTTTTTGGACAGTTCCAAAAAGTTGGAGCGGCTCATACTTACTACTCGCTGACGTTCAGAGCCGAAACATATCTCCAATGCTGGAACCAAACGCTTGACTATGAGGACTACGCAAATGACTATGCCGGCTGCTCGGACAGACGAAAATACTGTAGATAGGCCGTCCTTGTTTTGGCTTTTTACTGAATGGGGAAGGGCACTTACAGAATTAGGTTTCTACATTCCATACCGTAAGTTTCTGGCTTCAAAAAATCACGGTGATCAACATCCGGTCATGGTTTTGCCAGGATTTATGGCCTTACCTCTACTGAACCCTTACGAAAATTTCTCACTCAATCCGGCTATGAAGCATATGGATGGGATTTAGGACGGAATACCGCAAAGGTAGAATATCTCGATTTACTGCTGGATAAACTTGAAGCTATACACGAAATACATAGAGAAAGAATCAGTCTGATAGGCTGGAGCTTAGGAGGTGTTTTTGCCCGCCAACTGGCTAAGGCAAAGCCTAATTTAATCAGACAGGTAATCACTTTGGGATCTCCCTTTAAAGGCATAGGTGAACCCAATAATGCAGCCTGGATATATAACTTCATCTCTAATGGGAAGAGAGCCAGCGATATAGATCCGATTCTCTTCGAAGATATCCCTCGGCCAGCTCCGGTTCCGACTACTGCCATCTACACAAAGGAAGACGGAATAGTTCCCTGGCAATTATGCATGGAGGAGGAAGACGAGATTCATCAGAATGTGCAGGTGAGAGGAAGTCACATCGGCTTGGGACTTAACCCAAGTGTATTAGAAATCATCGCCGATCGACTGCTGTATAACAGAACAAATTGGGAGTATTTCAAAGAGCCAAACGCAATCAAAGACTTCCTGTTTTACCCTTCTCTCTAGCTTAGAGAGAGGGAAAATGGACCAGATCGGTCAACTCGCTTTGGTATTCCTTTTTCTCAAAAGGTTTCCAATTCTTTTGGCTGAACTTCAATCTATCCTCCACTACCAGCCATATAGCTGGGATGGAAGACATACCAAAGTGGCTACCTTCCACTTCTATGTTTTGATACCAGTTAGTTTGGATTTGTTCCATACAGGATTTCCAGTCTACGATGCCATCATCCTTGCTGTAAATAGCCGTTGAGGGCACTGGTGCAGGGGCTGGAATGTTCTGTATCCATTCCAGGTCTGTCTCAGTATAAGCTCTTCTTTCGTGAATCATCCTGAATAACCATGCAGCATTATTGGAATACTCTGTATCTCCAAAGGGGGATCCCAGCGTGATAACCTGCCGGATCATACGAGGATCTCTTTTAGCCAGTTGACGGGCATAGATCCCGCCTAGGCTCCATCCTATGACACTTACCTTGGACCGGTGCTTTTCATATAGCTCCTCAATTCTATCTAACAGTATTTGCAGTTCTCGTATATCCCCCGTATTTATCCCCAAATCCCAGGCATAGGGAGAATACCCAATATCCTTAATAAACTGCCTTAAACTCCTGGTGGCATTATCACCCGTCAAAAATCCAGGTATGACCAGGACGGGATGCCCATCTCCCGATTCCTCAATGGGATAGTGCTTTTGAAAAAGACGGGATTGCCAAAGGTCTTTCCAGACCATGATTGGCTCTCCCATAAATTTCGCAAAAGAGGGGGCTGAGATAGGTTGGTCTAAATCGGATAATTCCTGTTCCACAAGAGCAATGTTATTTATTTCACAAGAGAAACCACCAACCAGGGGGCCTGATACCTAAACTCCTCTAATTTTAGGAAGCTGGCAAACCTTGGTAGCATCAAAGACTTACGGCGGTTACCTAAATCTATCACCAACTCGTCTCCAAACTTTTTCAGATCCAGATCTTCTTCTACTACGAAAGGAAGCTTGGTCTTGAAAAAATACCCTTTCTTATTCTCTATGATCTCGAATGGCTTATCCAGATACAATACATCAGCCGCATTTTTATCTTCGTAGAGGGCTTCACCAATTTTGTTTAGCTGCTCCATACCGAAGACCTCCTTGCCCTGGTGCTGTACTTTCAGAATCGGAAGAGGTTTAAAACTCTCCTCTATTTCCTTTATATACTTGGCCTGAGATTCTACATAGTACTTGAAGGCTTCTCCTACAGATTTCTCAGG
>JBCBKZ010000293.1:0-6760 GCA_038520955.1 Bacteroidota bacterium
ATAAATGAGCTAAGGTAAGGTTTAATGAAAGCGAAGATCTCAAGGGTCTGTTTCAGACTTTCTCTTGTTACCTTCTTTTTATCTTCTTCACTCACTGGGGATCCGCCCCTTCTGCCTTTAGCCATAAAATTTATCTTCTGAGTCCAATATTACATCAAAAAAATGGAGAGTAAATACCGCAATAAGCCTGAGCGGTTAAATTTGTTTTCTCCAATTCCTATTTTCACGACATTTCTATCTAGGAAGATCGAAGAACTACCTAAAAAATTGCACATGTACACACCAGGCAAATTTAAGGCAGAAGACAAAGAAGAAGTATTGGCGTTTATTCGCGCTAACAGCTTTGGGATACTGGTAAATCAGTCTGAAGGGAAACTATGGGCTACCCATATTCCTCTTCTCCTGGATACTAAGGGAGAAAAACTAAGTGGCCACATTTCCAAAGCCAACAAACAGTGGAAGGCCTTCTCTTCTGGGGAAGAGGTTATGGCCATATTTCAGGGGCCTCATGCCTATATCTCTCCAAGCTGGTATGACCATAAAAATGTCCCTACATGGAATTATGTCGCGGCACACGTGTATGGAACCATTACCATCATTGAAGGCGAAGAACTATACCAAGAGTTAGGGAAATTAGTAGATAATTATGAATCAGGATTTAAGCATCCTGTGGACATGGCCTACATAGGAGAAGAATCTGTGAGAAAACAGATGCGAGGGATAGTAGGATTCGAAATAGATATCACAGATATCCAGGCTTCTCAGAAGCTTTCTCAGAATAGAAATGATGTCAGCTACCAAGAAGTGATCAGACAACTGCGATCTTCAGACAGTCAAACAGATCAAAAACTGGCTGAGGAGATGCATAAAAAGAGACCACTGGGTTAGTCCTCCAGTTCCTTTAGGTTCACTTCCAGGTCCTCAAGAGGTATTCTGTACAGCTTGTGGATATACTTTTGACTAATAAGTCTTGAAATCCATACATAGAATAGCAGTACAAACAGAATGATCCCCCAGCCAATAGGCGGAATATCCGGAAAGCCTGCATTCATCCTAATGAGCCCAATGAATAAGCCGTACAGCATTCCACAGCTGATCCATAAGGGGAGAACCCAGGTAGACATGAGGCTATGGACTGAAAGAAATTCCCGTATTCTTTCTATTACAAAGATGAGTTGGGATTTTACGGACAAGGTTTCATCCACAGGCTGTTTCACAAACCATAATACCCTTCCGTAGAGGGCAACGGTAAAAATCCCCCAGGTCAGAATTCCTATTCTTTCCAGGTGCTGGAAGGGAGAACCTATCAGATAGGTACCCGCGAGCAATCCTACCGCTAGTACCGCCATCAGGATAATTTCCAGCACTATCCTTTGGGAGATGGTTTTCACCAAAGACTGTTCCTTCCCTTTCAGCAACTGCTGAAGTTGCTGGACTGGCTTTTTTTCATACTTCTGCTCAGTCTCTGTCCAATAAGTCTTCAACTGATCCAAATCAAACTCCAGTTCATTCATACCAAATGGCTTAGTTTATTCTTTAATCTTTGCTTGATTCTGTTAATCTTCACTCCCACCAGATTGACACTTATGCCCATTATCTCTGCTATCTCCTCATACTTGTAGGATTCCAGGTAAAGCAAAATGATGGCTTTCTCTACATCATTCAGGGTATAAATAGCCTGATACAGAAAATGCTGATTCTCTCTTTCTTCATAAGGGACATCCTTTCCCTGTAAATTTTCTACCACTTCATCTAAATCAGAGATCAAGGGGCTTTTCTTTTGCTTTCTATACAGCGCTATGGCTGTATTCAGCGCGATACGGTACATCCAGGTACTTATGCTGGAATCTCCCCTGAAAGATGGATAGGCCTTCCAAAGCTGAAGAAGAATTTCCTGAAATAAGTCCTCCCTCAACTCTGCCTCCTGACAATAGAGGTGACAGACCTTATGGATCAGCCCCTGATGCTGATCTATGAGTGCCAAATATTGAGATTCCAGGCTCTTCACATTCGCTATTTCCGAAAATATGTCTTGTTGGTAGTGAAAAGGTAAAAATTCTTACAGGAGAAAATGAAAACGTATTCAAAAACCTTATTGGATTTTTCAAGCTCTTTATGGTAGCTTTAACATTCAAATAAAATTAATTAACCAATAAAAAAACGATGTCCTCTGTAACACTAAAGGGAAAGAAATTTTCCATCAAAGGAGATATACCGGTAGAGGGAGAAAATGCAGTAGACTTTACGTTCGTTAAAAGCGACTTATCTGAAAGTAGTCTGTATGATGACTATGCCGGAAAAATAAAAGTTCTCATAGCTGTTCCTTCTCTTGACACTGGAGTTTGCCAGATGGAAACCAAGAAATTTAACCAGGAGCTCAGTAAAAGAGAAGGCGTAGTGGGAATTGTCATTTCTAAAGACCTTCCCTTTGCTATGAACCGTTTTTGCGAAGCAGAAGGAGTTTCTAATGTGATCATTGGATCTGACTACAGATACAGTGACTTCATCAACGAGTACAATACGGAAATTCTGAATGGCCCACTTAAGGGACTTTCAGCCAGAGCTGTATTCGTAGTAGATGCAGAAGATAAGATCGTATACTCAGAGCTTGTGCCTGAAATAGCCCAGGAACCTGAGTACGATAAGGCACTAGCTGCCCTGGACGGTATTATGTAATTACGATTTTTGTATATTTTTAGGGGATCTCTTCTTATCAAGGGATCCCCTATTTTTTTACCCTAACTACTACAGCATGAAAACCCGCGCACTTTTCACCCTCATCCTCCTCATAGGATTCTTTTCATTAAGCCGTGCCCAAATCCAGGGAGAATTAAATTTTGAGACCCTTGGTATCAAGCTTACCCTTCCTAGCGGTTGGATGGGACAGGAATATGGAGACGGAATTATCTGTGGATCAAATACAGAAGCAGGCCTTATTCTCCTGTCCACCCATGAGGCAAAAACCATGGATCAACTCAGGAAGGAGGCCCAACAAACCCTAAGTGAAGGCGACGGAACGTCCATTTCGCTAGCGAGCACCCTGGCTCAGCCAGATAAAAAGACCTTAGCTGGGGAGTATGAAGGATACTTGGAATATCAGGCCATCAATGCATACATCCTGGCTACGCTTAATCCTTACGGAAAAGGAGTCATGATCATGGCTGCCACCAGTCCGGAAGCTTATTCTCCCAGATATAAAGAACTGGTGATGGGTATTTTCAATAGCATCAGATTCAGCCAGCCTATCCTTCCTCCTATAGTTAAACAATGGCAAAAAGACCTACAGAACGCCAAGTTGACCTATATGAGTTCCTACTCCTCATTTGATTATTCTGATCCGAATATTACCACCGGAGGCTCTACTTCCAGCAAAGAGGTAATTGACCTTTGTTCCCAAGGATACTTTAAGTACTACAGCAGCAGCTTTACTTCTGTAACCGGAGGAACTTCTGCCTCTAATGCTACTGCAAGCGGGTATGGAACGAATGATGGAAACGGAACCTGGGAAGTGATAGCTAACGCCGTAGGACAACCTGTGCTGGAGCTGCACTTCTACAGTGGGGAAGTCTATACTTATGTGATCAGCTCTGAAGATTCTAAGACTTTTTTAAATGGGGAAAGGTACTACTACACGGATATGACCAGCCCTGATGAGTATAAGCCTGATTGTTTCTAATTGATATTGCTCATTGCCCAAAAGCTGTTAGTTTTGGCCATCGATTTGGCATCATAAAAGTTTTGCATGAAAAAAAGAGTGTTGGTTACCACAGGAGGTGGGGATTGCCCTGGCTTGAACGCAGTAATAAGAGCTATAGTTAAACGTGCTTCTCAGGAAGAAGATTGGGAGGTCATAGGTAGCATAGAAGCCTTTAACGGGCTACTGGGAGATCCGCAGGAACTAGTCCTACTGGATGATAATGCTACTTCCGGGATTCATGTGAAAGGAGGAACCATCATAGGAACTACCAATAAAGGAGGGCCGTTTAACTGGCCTGTGGTAAAGGAAGATGGCAGCTGGGAAGGCGTTGACAGATCTGATGAAATTGCGGACTTACTCAAAGAAGCAAATATAGAGGCTATCATCAGCATAGGAGGAGATGGAAGTCAGGCCATTTCTCAAAAACTTTTTGAGAAGGGCATCAACATAGTAGGAGTACCCAAGACCATAGATAACGACCTATCCGCTACTGACTATACCTTTGGGTTTCAGACCGCTGTGCAGATAGCCACTGAAGCCGTGGACAAGCTAGTGACCACAGCAGCCAGCCACAGCAGGGTCATGATACTGGAAGTGATGGGTAGGTCTGCCGGATGGATTGCTCTTCATACTGCATTAGCAGGTGGTGCAGAAGTATGTCTGATTCCAGAAATTCCCTATGACATCCCTTCCATCGTTGACCGTATCTCAGAAAGATATGTGAATGGAAGAGGCTTTGTGAATATTGTGGTGGCTGAAGGAGCGCATCCCAAGGATGGATCTGTAGTTTCTACCGTCAGTCAGGAAGCCGGATACCAGCACAAACGACTAGGAGGAATAGGGTTCCAATTACAAGAAGAACTTAGGCTGGCAGGATGTATAGAGACCTCAAGAGTAACTGTGCTTGGCCATATACAGCGTGGAGGAATTCCTACCGCCTTTGACAGAGTGCTGGCCACTCAGTTTGGGGTAAGAGCATTTGAGCTGGTGCTGGAAAAGCAGTATGGGAGAATGGTTTCATTTAAGAACAACAGCATCATAGATGTTTCCCTGAAAGAAGCTACGGAAGACTATAACTATGTCTCTCCTGATTCTTACCTCATTCAGGCCGCCCGAGGAGTAGGAATCTGCTTTGGCGACTAATCCCTGGGACTTACCATCTTATACACGGAGTCTTCTCCTGCCAGGTCGAAAGAAACTGAGTTGGCAGGTACAAAAGCAGTGTCCACAATCATGTTATACTCTGCTCCATTAATGGCGGTGGTATGGGAGGTGGTATCCATCCAGTTTAATCCTATCCCCAGAAAAACGATGGCGGCAGCAGCCTGGTAGGCAGGAATGGGATAGGTAAAAATGTACCTAATCTTATCCCATGCCCCCTTCTTCTTTTTGGCCACCCTTTGGCTTAAGTCTGATAAAATAGCTGGATCCGGCTGAAGCTTCGCCTTTGAACTTTGAAAACAGCTGGTACTCTTAAGAATGGTTTGGCGCATAAGTCCATACTCTTCCTCGGAGACCTCTTTCAGCACCTCGCATTGTATTTCAGGAGTGAGCCTTTCAAAGGGCATGGTCCTGAGTAAGTATTCAAGATCCAACATAGTGGTGGGTGTTTTATTCTCTTTTTCCATACTTCCTGATTAATGCTCCGGTTTAAAGGCTTTCAAACAAGCTGCCAGCTTCTTGAGAGCATAAAAAATCCTTGATTTTACCGTCCCCTCTGTACAGGACATCACCTGACTGATTTCCTTTATGCTTAATTCCTCCTGATATCTGAGGATGATCACTTCTCTATGGATTTCATTTAGCTGGTGTAATTCCTCTTGTAAACAGCTTCCAAACTGTTTCATCTGGAGAATATCATCCAGGCTATGTTCATCCTCATCTCCCTTCTCTATGGGCTGATCTGTATAAGCCAGTATTTTTCTCACCTCCCTGCTTCTATACTCGTTCTTGCACATATTAGAAGCTACCGTGTATATCCAGGTGGAAAATCTCCTTTGTCCATCGAAGAGGGAGGCCTTTTCAATCACCTTAATAAAGAGGTCATGCAGGAAGTCCTGGGCTTTCTCCTCATTGTAATTCAGCATCCTGAAGAAATACATGAGCATACGCTGGCTGTATCTGCCATACAACTCTGAACAAGCCTTCTCATCTCCCTCATTTATCAGGGAAACCAGTCGCTCATCCGTCAATTGTTGATATGAGTGTATATCCATGTTCATCCGTACATAGCATTTTACCCTTATGTGGAAGGAAGGTTCACTTGTACCTAAAAAAAGATGGGAAAAGTGCTTTTTTTTTTCATCTTTGTGCACCCTGTAAAAAGGTGAGATTGTTATGACTACTACAGTACAGAGTACTTCCCGGATCATGATGGTCCGGCCAAAAAACTTTGGCTTTAATCCTCATACGGCTGAAAGCAATGCTTATCAGCAGGTATTGTCTGAACTGTCATCAGATGACGTTCAACAGAAGGCATTGACGGAGTTTGATGTGTTTGTGAATATTCTACGAGAGGCGGGTGTTACCGTAACCGTAATAGAAGATCTTGAACATCCCGTAACACCAGATGCCCTCTTCCCAAATAACTGGATTTCTTTCCACATACAAGGCAAGATCATTCTTTATCCCATAATGGCTCCCAACAGGAGAAATGAAATAAGAATGGATATCCCTGATTACTTCATTCAAAAGAATTCCTCTATCCAACTGATAGACTTTTCACCCCTCGCTGAGGAAGGAAAATTCCTGGAAGGGACTGGTAGTATGATCATGGATAGAGTTAATAATATTGCCTATGCATCCCACTCAGACAGAACCCATAAGGAAGTATTTGACCTATTCTGCCAACAAGTAGGCTGTAAAGGAATTTTCTTCCATGCAGTAGATGCAAATGGACATCCCATTTACCACACCAATGTCATGATGGCTTTGGGAAGCAGTTTTGCGGTCATCTGTGAAGAATCTATATTAGATCAGGAAGAAAGAGCTATGCTACGAGAATCTTTCAAAAGAACCGGACATGAGGTAGTCCCTATTTCACAGGAACAGGTAGCTCAGTTT
>JBCBKZ010000294.1:0-6720 GCA_038520955.1 Bacteroidota bacterium
GAAGATGCTCATGTTTATAGATTTCGCCCCTATGGGGCTATCATAAATGGGGCTAAATTCTACGAATGTTTCAGCCCTATGTGCTTAGTGGGGAAGGAATCCCGGTCGGAGGAGGATAATAACTTACACAACTTTCAATTTTTCCTGAAAGTTTTGCATACTTGCGAACGAATCTCTCGTAGAAATAGTTATATAGTGAAATGATTATGTGAGGCTGATAGGAGGGGATTCAAATTCGATCATTCAAAATTGATAATTCTCGACATGAAGGTAGCTCCCTTATTGGATAAGGCATTAAAGATGGAATTTCTCTCAGAAGAAGAGGGAATATTTCTGTGGCAGAATGCGGCCACCTCGGACCTTATGTACACCGCCAATGAGATGCGTAAGTTCCACAAGAAGGATACAGATGGCATTGTTACCTGGCAGATAGACCGTAACGTCAACACCACCAATGTGTGTGTGGCTAACTGCAAGTTCTGTAACTTCTTTGTACCCCCACATGAGAAATTCGCTGATCAGGCTTATATCACAGATGATAAAACCTACCAGCGCAAAGCGAGAGAAACCTTCGACCTTGGAGGGGATCAATTTCTCTTACAGGGAGGTCATCATCCAGAGCTGGGAATAGAATTTTACGAGGAGACCTTCAGCAAGCTGAAAGGCTGGTTCCCAGAGCTTAGATTACATGCGCTTGGACCACCAGAGATTGTGCACATAGCAGAGCTTTCCAAAATGAGCTATAGAGAAGTATTGGAAAGGCTGGCAGAGGCAGGAATGGACTCTATGCCGGGAGCTGGAGCTGAGATCCTGGCTGATAGAGTGAGGAGGATTATCTCCAACGGAAAGTGCTTAGGAGAAGAATGGCTGGAGGTAATGCGTCAGGCACATCAAATAGATATGACTACCTCTGCTACCATGATGTTTGGACATATAGAAACCATAGAAGAGCGTTTTGACCATCTTGTCAGAATCAGGGCAGTGCAGGCAGAAAGACCGGAAGGGACCAATGGCTTTAAGGCCTTTATCCCATGGCCATATCAGGATGATGGAACGCTGCTAAACAGAGTGAAAGGAGTGCGAAATACAGTAAGTGCTGATGAGTATATCAGAATGATTGCCATGAGCAGAATCATGCTTCCTAACATAGAGAATATCCAGGCATCATGGCTGACAGTAGGACCTAAGGTAGCCCAGGTATGTCTACATGGAGGTGCCAATGATTTGGGGTCTATCATGATAGAGGAGAATGTGGTATCAGCTGCAGGAGCTCCCTATAGACTCAGTGCGGAGGATATTCAGAAGGTGATCATAGATGCAGGCTTCTCTCCACGCTTAAGAAACCAGTTATATGATTTCCGCCCTATACCTGAAGCGCTAAACGGAAAGATCTTGGCTGCCTAGAATAAACAATAGACTATTCCATAGCCAAAGCCCAATACCTTTCAGGTGTTGGGCTTACTTTTTGGTAAAGCTGTGAATCTAAATCGTTTACGGTAAAAAGTTTGTCGATTATCCCTCTGGAAAGGGGCAACTTTTCTGGAATTCCTCTTATATTAATTCTTCAGTTCTTTTCGAACAGATCACTTTTGCGTAAACAACAGATACTACTACTACATGAAAAACTTTGCTTGGTTGGGACTGCTACTGACAGCATGTCTATTCGGTTGTTCAGATTCTCATGACAGTCATGGGCTGGAAAGAGGGAGAGACCCATGGGTATTCCGCTCTGTACTAGATGAGAGAGCCAGAATGGTTACTCTGGCATTAAGCCCTGATATGTGGGCTGCTTATGATGCCCAAAACTGTGCGCTCTACAAAGTATGGAAGGATGGAGTCATACTAGACGGACCCGTTTACACAACTGCACACGGTCCTCAACCTACTTCAAAAGGGGATGCCTTCATTCAGGGAGCTTACTTCGCCCCATGGCATCTGTTAAGAGGGGCTGATACGCTAAGCGTAAATACCAGCTACAAAGGCCATAGATTTTACGGAGAGCATGTTCGACTACAGTATGAGATGACCCTCAAGGATGGTTCTGTAGTTAGCATTCAGGAAAGTCCAGAGTACGTGATTGACAAGTCAGGTAATCCTGGCTATGAGCGTACCTTCTATGTGTCTGGTCAGCCTGCTGGGACAGACCTTATCCTCCAGGCTAATATGGATCATCTATATGGATCCGGTAGCTTCAGCACAAACGGCAAGTTTAATCAGACTTCAAGTGAAGGAACTGTGTACCCTGGTGCCCACATTTTCGCTGTGAAAGGAGAGTTGACGCTGAAGGAGAATGGGACTACTAAGCTCACATCTTGGTTCTATCCTGATTTTCCCAAGAAGGAAACAGCTACTTTGGCTTCAGCAGAAGAGGTGCTAAGTCCGGCAGAAGTGCTTATTGAGCAGAGCGGGTGTAAAACCTGCCACAATACTAAGCTAAAAACAGTAGGCCCATCCTATGTATCCGTTGCGGAGAAATACCCTAACAATGAAGCCACTGTAAAGCAGCTAGCCAATAAAGTCATCCAGGGAGGAAACGGCGTGTGGGGAGAAGCCATGATGATTTCTCACCTGGACCTGCCATATGAAGATGTGGCCACAATGATAGAATGGATACTCACCCTAGACGGAGAAGAAGCACCATCAGAAGGAGGACCTCCTCCAGGTTTATTTCCCTTTTGGGAGAAGCCCAGTAATAATATGAGTGTATCTGGTGAGATACCAGATCCAGCGAGTTTATCAGGAGACGGGATTGCCCTGAATGTATACCAGATCAATGGGATGAATGGTCTTCCAGAAATCACTGAAGAGATGGCGCCAGTAGCTTCTGGTACTATTGATGGATTCAATCTTGTGGGAGATGATGCGTTTGGAGGGTACGATGAGAAGTTCTACATGAGATTTGAAGGCTCCTTCAATATGACGGCGGAGACCAATACAGTTTTCAAACTCATCAGTGATGACGGATCCAGACTCACAATTAATGGTGATCTTATCTGTGATAATGACGGACTACACGGACCTGAACTAGTAGATGGTGAAGTCATTCTCAAGAAAGGAGAAAATCCATTTGTACTGGAATACTTCCAGGGAGGAGGAGGAAAGGTACTTTCCCTATTATGGGCACCTTATGGATCCGAGGATTTTGGGCTTATCCCTTCTGATATACTCTCTTATGATCCAGCATCCATCCTGGAACCTAAACCCTTCGTAATTGAGGAAGAAGGCGAGAAGCCTAAAGGGCCCAAACCGGGGAACACCATTGCCTTGGAAGATGTGCACCCGAGCTTTGATATTTCTCAAGCAAGACCGGAGAACTTCCAACCAAAAGTAGGGGGTATGGACTTCATGTCTGATGGAAGCCTGATTCTCAGTAACTGGGACCCCGAAGGAAGTATTTACAGAATCAGCAAGCTGGATCAGGATGATCCAGAGAAGATCGTGGTTACCCCTATAGCTTCCGGTTTGGCAGAACCATTAGGTGTGAAGGTGGTAGATGACGAAATCTATGTATTGCAGAAGCAGGAACTGACCAAGTTGGTAGACCACGATGGTGACCAGATCATAGATGAGTATGAAACTGTCTGTAACGGTTGGCAGGTATCAGCCAACTTCCATGAGTTTGCCTTTGGACTAGTGTACAAAGACGGATTTTTCTATGCGACTTTGGCCACAGCCATTAATCCTGGAGGTGCCAGTACTCGTCCACAGATTCCAGACAGAGGGAAGGCAGTGAAGATTTCCAAGGAAGACGGAACCTTTGAGTTTATGGCCCATGGACTGAGAACACCCAATGGAATCGGGATAGGAGTAGATGGAGAAATCTATATAGCAGATAACCAGGGAGACTGGTTGCCGGCCAGTAAGATTGTGCATTTGGAAGACGGAGACTTCTTTGGTTCACGCTCGGTAGACTTTGAAGGGACGGCACGCCTACAAGAGAAACTCCCTGTGGTATGGCTTCCTCAGGATGAGATTGGGAATTCTCCTACTCAGCCTACCTATTTGAATGTAGGGCCTTATGAGGGACAGATGATCCACGGAGAGGTTACCCACGGTGGCTTGAAGCGTGTATTTGCTGAGAAAGTAAATGGAGAATACCAGGGATGTGTGTTCCGCTTTACCCAGGGACTGGAAGCAGGGGTAAACCGAGTGGTCTGGAGTCCTGATGGAGACCTATACATAGGTGGAGTAGGTTCTACAGGGAACTGGGGGCATGCAGGAAAACTGAAATACGGGCTTCAGCGTCTAAGCTATAATGGTAATACCGCCTTTGAGATGCTGGCAGTACGTGCAAAGCCAGATGGGTTAGAGATAGAGTTTACGGAACCATTAGCTGCCGGATTAGGGGAGGCTTCCGACTTTACCATCAGGCAGTGGTACTATCTTCCAACTGAGAACTATGGAGGACCGAAGCTAGATGATAAGTCCCTGGCTATCCAATCAGTCAGTCTTTCTCCAGACAGAAAGAAAGCGACGCTGAAGATAGCTGGAATCCAAGCTAACCATGTGGTCTATGTCCTCCTAAATCCTGAAATGAAGAGCTCGACCGATCAGTCTCTATGGACTACAGAGGCATGGTACACCATGAATCAGATCCCTCGTAGAGGTGCTGGCGCACTTGCTACTAACTAGAGAAAGAAATATTTTTTGATAGCAAGAGAGCCACGAAGGTCCGTGGCTCTCTTTTTTGTTTGGGGATAAGCAGGTTTAATCCTTAAATCTTTTTGCTCGACCATTCGAATGGTGGACTCATAGAAACCAAACTTAGGGACTGGTTGAGCAGCTTAAGAGGCATAGAAAGGCGAATAAATTCACCTCTACATTGAGGAGTATTTTACAGTCGATAAATGATGGGTTAGTTTTAGTATTCAAAAATGCGTGTTGGGGTGCACGAAAGCGGGGAGGATGGCTAGTGGGAAGGCCTTGGTTTTTTCGTGCTTGACTTTTGGTTCGTTTTTGTCAAGAAAAATGAACAAGCCTGCTGCAAGCGACGAAGTACTTGAAAGCGTTATAATTCCCTACTTTAGGTATCTTACCAATGACATGTAAATAGAAGCTAATAATAGAAAAGGATAATGCTCCTAGGCTCCATCGGAGCCTCATCTAATTAAATCCCTCATAAAAAAAGTAAGGGTTGTCGTAATGACAACCCTTACACTATCTCTGTATTATCTTAACCCTGATTAGTCAGGACTACCAGTTTTAATCATTGCACAACGGAAACCGATAGTTGCGCTGGAAGAGTCAGCATCGAAGAATCTTCTTACACCTGGAGACAGGTAGTAAGCGATGTCTTGCCATGAACCTCCTCTAACCACTTTTACGTTGTCAAATCCGTCATTACCCTGTGGGGCAAATGGATCCGGGTTAAAGAGAAGAGACTCTTTAGGATCATACGTGATATCATCTAACCACTGGTCAGGTCTGATTTCAGTTTTACCCTTACGACGGTATGGGTTGAAGTCTTCAACGTCTTCATAAGAAAGTACACGGTAGTTATCCTGTGTCCATTCTGCTACGTTACCTGACATGTTATATAGTCCAAAGTCGTTAGGCATAAACTCCTTTACAGGCGCTGTGATCATATATCCGTCTGTCATATGGCGTCTGTCGCCACCTCTCCATCCGGCATAATCACCACGTCCACGCTTGAAGTTAGCTCTGAACTGACCTTTTCTGTTTCTTAGAGATTTACCTTCCCAAGCATATACTTCACTTTCCTGAAGTCCTCTGGCAGCATACTCCCATTCTGCTTCAGTAGGAAGACGGTAAGAAGGATAAAGAACAGCTTCTTCATCTTTCTCTAGTATAGCTTCATTTACTGCCTCAGTTCTCCACTTACAGTACTCATTAGCTTGGTGCCAGTTAACACCTACTACCGGATACATATTAAATGAAGGGTGGCTGAAGTATGACTCAGCATATGGGTCATTGAATGCGAGGTCTCTCAACCATACGGCTGTATCAGGATATAATTCCTGCTGACGAGACTGTCCACCTTCCTGAGCCGCCAGGAATTCTTTCCAGTCTACGTTAGAGATCTCTACTTCATCAATGTAGAAGGACTGTACTGTCACCTGACGAGTACGGTTGTCTGCAGAGTATTCGATGTCCTTTTCACCACCTCCCATCATGAAGGTTCCACCTGGTACGATGACCAGACCTGGCCCAGGACTTTGTTCTTTAAAGCTTTTTGGCTTGAAGGTTTCTTCGGAATATTTGATTCCGGTTTTGCCACTCCTCTTCCCGACTCGGTTGATTTTCTTCTTGTTGTTACAACTTACGAGCACACAGCCAGCCAGGAGGGTAATGAAAAAGAGGCTTCTGGTTTTCATAATTCTCAAAATTACAATTTGCCGCCTAAGAGATAATACTTAGAGATTGTTGATTTCAATTAGTAAAAAAACGTACGGGTAGATTTGGTTCAATAAGTAGCCACTTTGTACAAAAGTAGCAATAAAATCTATTTATTTTACGCTATGTTATGCATTTGCATAGATCGTGCCTAATTCTCCTAGAAACGAGGACAAGGCATTTTTCTGTGCTTGGATCTTCTTTTTCTTTTATATGTCTCAAATTCCATTACAACTGCCACCTCATGTGACCCTCCCGAAATAGCCTGGGATAAGTCAGAAATAGTGTAATCATAAGAGTATCCGAAACTAAACGGACCGGTCTTTACGCCTATCAATCCTATCAGCGCATCCTGGTGTCTGTACC
>JBCBKZ010000295.1:0-6715 GCA_038520955.1 Bacteroidota bacterium
CTGGATGATAGAGCCTTTAAACAATGGCCGGAAGGAGCCCTCAATTTAAATGTGGCAGAAGAAAGACTGGAGGGGGAATTTAAAAACTATCCATTAGTCATCACCCCTAGAATCAAAACGCCCATTACCCATTACCTGGAGATAGGGCTAAAGACGGATCCTTCCGGCCATTGTTTAAAGGCTCTATCATCCAGAAGAGAAAAGGCTTTTTCTGGCTCATAGGTCTGATCATGATATGAATGAACCATACCCATCAAAAAGGAAAAAACAATTCCTCCCAGGCTAATCCAGAGATACCTGGTATCCAAGAGCGTAAAAGAAGAACCTCCTGCCAGGGTATACACATATACACCCAGCAGGAGGATCAGTAAGAGATAAAAAATTCTCAACAACCAGCTCACGTAAAATCTAAAGAAGACTTCTCTACAGGTTAAAGGTTCTTTCATGAAAGCGTTTTCTGTAAGATTAAACGGAAAACACAGATCCAAATTCTGGCTCAAAACCTATAGGAGAACCATCAGGTAAAGAAAGTACTTCTGATTCTTCCATTTTTTCTGGATTGCTTAGAAAGCGCTTGATTAACTGTATCCCATATCTCTTATGTGCAAATTCTAAAGGATCATCTGAGCTATTATTGGCACTCAGCCAAGTCCATAGATCATCCAGACTCATCATACATAGTGCTCTTACCTGAGGAGAAGCGTTGTCATGCATGGATAATCTCATGATATGAGAAAGCACCAAATGATCTACCGTTCGCTGAATTTCTGCCAGATAAGGATCTTCTACTTCAATATGCCAGGTAGCTTTGATCAGTGAGTCTAGTACCCCTGTAAATGTCAGTAAATCAGACTTTTGCGCAGCTAAACTTACCAGTCTATTAGCCCTCTCAGGATGTAGGAGGAGAGAAATAGCTGGACTTGCTGCACTTTCCGCTACGCTTAATGGATCCAGAACACTTCCTGAACGTAACTTAAAATGTTCTCTACCTCTCCAAAGCCCATAAGGTCTGGGCGGGATTAACTTTAGGATATGATCTGGTAAGGCAAGTACCTCCGGATTAATGGTCTCAAGTAAAGCATTCAAAGCCTCTTCTTGTTCCTTAGCAGGAATAAATTCCACGGGAGCCTGTCCATCCCCTCTGACAGCATAGTTAAAATGAAGACCACCTACCACTTTAGAAGTAGCTATAATCTGATATCTATGTCCTAAATACAAAGGCACTAGTACATCTTCCAGTTCTGCCATAGGGGTTCCGACTGGGATTTTTTTCTCACTAAATCTTTCCAAGGCATCTGCTCGTAATTCCAGCATTCTCTGAAGTTCCTTAGCAGGGCTAGTACCATTATCCCATAAGTGAGCAGTAGGATGGGCTCCACCATCTGGTCTGGCATCCTGGTCAGTAATGAATAAGATACCGTCTTTGATGTATTTTTCAACGATCTTATTTAGTTCTTCTTTTTCGTTGGATTCGAATTCTTTATATCCGAACTGGATGGTGATTTTATCCCAGTCTCCGATACCAGTATCATATGCTTGGCTGAAGTCTACTGATTTTCCGCTTTTCAGTATATAAGGATGAGGGTAATCCATGACAGAAGATCTGTCATTCACACTGGAGGTAAAGTTATGAACCAGACCCAGGGTATGACCAATTTCATGAGCGGAAAGTTGTCTCAGTCTGGCCAAAGCCATATCCAATAGCTCTTGAGATACGGTTTCATCTCCTTCAAAGATTCCAGCTAATCCCTGAGCGATCAAGTAATCCTGTCTTACCCTCAATGATCCCAGAGAAACATGGCCTTTGATAATTTCTCCAGTACGTGGGTCTCTTACGGAAGCACCATATGACCAGCCACGAGTAGATCTGTGTATCCATTGGATCATATTATACCTAACATCCATAGGATCAGCACCTTCTGGAAGAACTTTCACCTGGAAAGCATCTTTAAAACCAGCAGATTCAAAAGCTTCGTTCCACCAACGTCCTCCTTCAAGGAGGGCGGATTTAATAGGTTCAGGTGCCCCTCTGTCCAGGTAGTAAATAAGGGGTTCTTTGGCTTCACTCATAGCGGCACCAGGGTTTTTCTTCTCCAGTCTATGTCTGGCTATGTACCTTTTGGTAAGGGGAGTACCTATAGGACTTGCGTAGTCTTGATAACTGATAAAGTTATAGCCGGATCTGGGGTCCCATTCTCTAGGTGTGTAGTTGTCATCAGGTAATTCTATGAATGAGTGGTGCATCCTCACTGTGATGGCATCCGGACTGGGTACTACTGAGCGCACCATAGAACCTCTGGCACCTCCAGTAAAGGTGACGAGTCCCTCTAACTCAGTATTTTTAGGAAAGTTTTTGGTTCTGGGAAGGTAGATAGCAGATCTACTTCCATCTAGTTTATAGGAGCCTTGTTTTCTGCCTCTCAATCTGTTGACTACTCCATGCGCATCTCTCAGTAAGAAAGAGGTCATGTCTATCAGCACTGCATTCCCTTCTTCAGTCTCAGCCTTGAATCCCCATATTACAGACTGGGCGAAGGCTTCTTCAACAGATCTTTTCTCATCCTCATTATCTGAAATCGCACGGAATCCTAGATTAGGTTCTATGAGTAAAACCTTAGGTCCGCTTTTGATGAATTTTACTACGCGGGTATTTCCTAGCTGCCCCCTGTCAAGACCCAGGTCATTAGAACCTACGCCTGCCGGGAGAGAATTTACATACAGGAATTCTGTATCTAACTTATCTACTTTCAACCAAATTTTGCCGGTACTTTCTTCCCAGTAGAAAGGGAAGTAGCCCGGATAGGATGACATGTCTTTGACTTTATCAGAAATGGAGGATTGGGCATATGCACTAAAGATGCCCACCAATAAGAAAAATAGGGTATAATATTTTTTCATGGAGAAGGGTTGCTATGAGTTTGTATTTAGTAGCCAGCAAAGATAATTTAATCCGTTAATGCTGAGTACCCTTCCAAAATAAGGAACTTTTACTAATAAAAAGGGGGGAAGGAAAATGTTTGGCTGACGAATCCTTAAAATGACGAGATTAGGGAGTAGATTCTACAATTTCACAGTTTCTGACAAAAAGGCTATTAAGATCATTTTCCAGTCTGGCAAAATCATCATTATATCCATTTTGGGAAGCAGCAAACAGATCCTGGCAAGCCTGGTACCTGTTGCCTAGTGCCATGTGGATTTTTGCCCGGTTTTTATATGCATAGGCATTTTCAGCATTTAGCTTGAGCGCTACATTGATAATGTTTAGGGCAAACTCATGCTGGTCAATTTGATAGTAGGCCATAGCCAGATTATTATAAACCTGACTATTGGAGGGAGCTAATAGCAATGCTTCTTCACAATCCATAATAGCCAGTTCTGCCTGCCCGATCATGCAAAAGAAATAACTTCTACTGATGTAGGCGTCTACATTTTCTGGATAGAGTTCTAATATATGCGATAGAACCCCTATAGCATTTTCGTATCTTTTATGAGAAACTTCTATCTCATATCTATTCCATAAATCAGCTTCTGATACCCCTCTGTTTTCAAAAAGGCAGGAAGAAATCAGAATTAAAGAAAGGCTGATTACCCATACTTTTCCCACCACTACGCGCTTAATACTCATACTCCAGTAAGTTTATGTCTCAAAGCTTGTATCGCCATTCCTTCTTCTTCCTATACAAAAAGTACTCCATCATCAGAATAATTAATCTGCATGAAATGTAATCAAGAATTCTGCTTACCTCCGCATGAAAGAAGCAGACAAGTAAAGACCATTAATTTGTAAGAGAGAAAGCCATATGAGCGTGAAAAGGTGATATTCTCCCTTTATAAGAGATATTTCTTCTAAATTTTTCTGTCAGGTAGATGTAAGAATGGCACTTTCTTATGGGTTGGTTTTAGGGAGATATTTTCTGCCTTCAAGAAAGGTTTTTTAAAAATCATGGACATTCTGGATAGGATACATCAATTTCACAGCTTCTTCCAGAAATATTCACCCTTTCTCTCATGAATGCGTAAGTTTATATAAGAATATCACCTTTAATATTAGGCATCTACAGAAATGGAAAAGACGAGAGGAATAGGCTTAATGACAGGTACATCTATGGATGGGCTGGATCTGGCTTGTTGTGATTTTTGGGAGGAAGGAGATTCCTACCGCTATGAGATAGTCCAGTGTGCCCAAGTGGATTTTGAGGAAAAATGGAAAACCCGCCTGTCCAACCTTTATGGGCAAAGTGGAGAAGTGTTTGCCAAGACGAATGTATACTTTGGGCATTGGCTGGGAGAAAAGGTGAACAAGTTTATAGAGCAGTATGACCTTAAGCCAGACTTTGTGGCTTCTCATGGACAGACCATCTTTCATCAGCCAGACAAAAGCTTCACTGCACAGATAGGAGATGGGGAAACACTTGTGAGTTACCTGGATTGTCCGGTCATCACCAATTTCAGAAATAAGGATATCGCATTAGGCGGTGAAGGTGCTCCCCTGGTTCCTTTGGGAGAACATTATTTATATCCAGGGCATGAGCTCTTTCTGAACCTGGGAGGATTTGCTAATCTGGGATTTGACAAAAAAGGCTTTGATATATGTGCCTGTAATATAGTGCTAAACTTCCTGGCCAATAAGGTGGATTCCAGTCTGGACTATGATCCTGAAGGGAGAATTTCAGAAGGGGGAAGTTGCAACGCAGACCTTTTTGGTAAGTTAAACCAGTTACCCTTCTTTGCACAGGCGCCCCCAAAATCCCTGGGTTGGGAATGGGTGAAGGCAGAGGTAATCCCTTTGCTGGCTAATTCCGGCCTAAGCCTGGAGGATCAGATGCGTACCTTTACAGAACATGTCACTTTTCAGATAAGCAAGGCCATCTCACAGACCGGTCTGTCAAAAAAATCTTTACTGGTTACTGGAGGAGGAAAACACAACACCTTCCTGATGAAGAAGTTAATGGATCAGCTGGAGAAGCAAAACATAACTATTTCTGAAGAAGAGGACCAGCAGATGGTAGATTATAAGGAAGCCATTATCTTTGCCTTTCTGGGTTTGAGAATACTTGAAGGAAAAAGTACCACCTGGTCCAGCATAACAGGAAGTAAGGTAGACACTCTTTCTGGTTCCATTCATCTTCCGGCTAATGGAGGATACCGGATAATGAAATTAGCTTAAACCTATATGTGTTTAACAGGTTAATGAAATATGAAAGTTTGGAAGAAAATATTCGGATACATTAACGTCTTTGGAAAGAAAGATCCTGACGCGCCTAAGTCAATCAATCTCTCGTTTATGCATGGGATAAACAGGATTTCTATTTTCATGTTCCTCGCTGCCATGATTTATTTAATTGTTAGGGCAGTTATGCGGTCTTAAGACTTGATATCTCCTTCGAATTTCCTCTATTTGCACGCAATTCTCCTGTAGGCAATCACGCCCTCATCTTCCAAAAGAATTGACTTGGCAGAGGAAAGAAAAAGTAACGAGGATAGGCTGAAAAGGGTGAGGAAACTCCTCAAAACTCCCCAGGGACAAACGCATATACGTGCGATTACTGGTGCCCTACACCCTACAGAATTGGCCCAGCTTCTGGAAGATGCTTCTCCCGAGATCAAGGAAAAAGTTCTCCGTCAGGTACCTACAGAAATAGTTTCGGAAGCCATTTCCGAAATGGATGAGGAAGCAAATCCAGCCAAGCTTCTCACCTTACTGGAACCCAAGTACGCCTCAGACCTTATTGCAGAACTAGCCCCGGATGATGCAGTAGACCTTTTGGCCCAATTACCGGAAGAGCTGAAAGACAGGATATTATACTTTGTCCCAGATGAGGATGAGATCCTGCTTAATCAACTGCTGGATTATGATGAAGAGTCTGCCGGTGGCCTGATGAACCCGGATGTCATTACGGTACAGGCTAATATGACCAAGATGGATGCCCTTCGGGAGGCAGTAAATCAATCTGAAGATGCTGAAGAGTTTTATGCTATTTATGTAACAGATGAAAATGGATGTTTAGAGGGGTATGTATCCATCAAAAATCTCTTTCAGGCCAGGAATAGTGAAACGGTAGAAAATATCATGGACAGTGACATTATTTCTGTCAAGGTTCATGATGATCAGGAAGAGGTAGCCAAGTTGATGTCTCAATATAATTTACCTACACTTCCCGTAATAGATGATATTGGGGTTCTCTTGGGGAGGATCACCTTTGATGACATCCTTGATGTAATTGAGGACGAGACTACGGAAGATATCCTGAACTTTGCTGGTGTATCTGAAGATGAGAACCTGAGAGGGGGATGGGCTGATGCCGTAAAAAGCCGGATGCCCTGGTTATTGATCAATATGATTACCGCATTTTTGGCTTCTCAGGTCATCAAGCAGTTTGAAGGATTGATTTCAGAGCTGGCTGTATTAGCTACCTTCATGCCCATTATTGCAGGGGTAGCTGGAAACGGTGCTACCCAAACGCTGGCGGTAACCATTAGAAGGATTTCCACTGATGGGGTTCCTGCCAGAAAAGCTGTCAAAGTAGTAACCAAAGAAATTATAGTGGGAATGATCAACGGCATCATTCTCGGAATGCTGGTTTCCCTCATTGCAGTCATCAGAGGGGATAACCCTCTCCTGGGCTTGGTAGTAGCCATAGCCTTATTCGGCAATCTATTTATTGCTGGATTGATGGGATCCTTAGTTCCCCTTACCCTTGCGAGGCTAAAGGTG
>JBCBKZ010000296.1:0-6710 GCA_038520955.1 Bacteroidota bacterium
ATATTATAGTTGTAATAACTATAATATTTCTGTTCTATTTTATTTTTTTATATGGAATTCCATCATTCCATAATTTACCAACCTCCACCTCCCCAACTTTCCTACCAGTATTCTACACCTTTAACCCTTTCTACTGTTTAAGTAGTATTTCCTTAATCATACCACTTAATTCAGCGGGATATTCAAGGGGAAACATATGGGTCCCCTTTTCAAAAGGCACAAAAGTGGTAAAGGGCATAAGCGCTTTTAACTCCTCAAAATTGAAGTTGGGAACCAGGTTCGAACCTGTTGAATAAAAGAAGTGAGAGCTGACTGGATTTTTTCTCGTGAGAAAGACTTTTGGGAAATACTTAAATACATCATATTCCACTTGCTTTGAAAAGGTAAGGCCTACCCCCTCCTTCATATCTGTTAAGCCTTCCTCCAGATAAAGTTCAAAGCTCTCTTCATGAAATTCATCAAAGAAGGATCTTGAAGAAAAATATTCTCTGGCAAACTCCCGGGATTCGAATTTCTCAGTCCTATTCTTAGCTTTCTTAACTACTGGTACCAAAGCATCACTTAGCCCCAGAATCCGGAAGATATGCATCATGCTTCTCATCTTCTTAGGGAACATGGGAGGCTCCATTACAATGACCTGTGTGAAAAGGTCTGGTCTTCTTTCCGCAGCTTCCAGGAGCGTATACCCACCCAAGGAATGTCCCAGTCCTAAGACAGGTTGCTGATAGCGAGACTCAATATCCGCTAATACTTCATCTACCAGAGGCGCCCAGCTATCTTTCTTACTCACCTTATACTCCCCATGACCCAGACAGTTTATATATGCATAGTTAGCAGGCGAAAACTGCCGTAGAAATGGTTCGTAGCATTTGGCAGGGATACCATTTGCATGTGCAAAGTATATGGGTGTAGATTTCATTTTCAGGGAAAATAGAACAGCATTTTCAGGCTGGTCGAAATTTATTCCTACCTTAACGCCTTCCAAATATTAATCATGAACGAACTAAATAGTTTTATCCATCAAGCAGGCAAAGGTAAGAATGGATTTTGGTTATATCTAGGGACCATCATACTGGTGATGGTGTGCTATTTTTTAGCGAGCATCCCAGTTAGCGTCATTCTTCTCCAAAGAGCTCAGGAGTTAGGGCTGGATTTGCAAGAGGTAGTAAAGTCCGTGAACCCTGACGTTATTCAGATGGATCCCGGCTTAGTGCTATTCCTATTCCTCCTCCCCTTTGTAGGTCTGCTGGTCATGCTATGGGTATGTGTAACCAACTTCCATAAACGGCCATTTATCAGCCTGATCAACGGATTTACCAGAGTAGACTGGAAAAAGGTAGGATATTCCGCTCTGATATGGAGTCTGCTAGCTCTGGCTTCTGAACTGATCAGTTTTCAGTTATCACCTGATAATTATACATGGAACTTTCAACCTACTAAATTCTTCTCTCTCTTCATTGTAGCCCTTCTCATACTTCCTCTTCAGACTTCTGCAGAAGAGTTATTCTTTAGAGGGTACCTCATGCAAGGGATAGGCTATGTGAGTCGTAGACCCTGGCTAGGACTATTGATTACTTCTGTGGCATTCGGCCTTATGCATATGGCCAATCCTGAAATAGCCCTATATGGAGAATGGATCATTAGCTACTACATTGGCGTAGGCCTATTACTAGGACTGATCACCCTTCTTGATGACGGACTGGAAATAGCCTTGGGGCTTCATGCAGCTAATAACATCTTTGGGGCTGTGTTTGTAAGCTTCCCGGGATCAGCATTCCAGACGCCTTCTCTCTTTGTTATGAAAGAGTTCAATGCAGAAGGTATGCTGATAGGGTGGGTAATCATGGCTACCTTATTTTTCTTGTTTATGAATAAGAAGTACCGCTGGAAAAATTGGGATAGGGTATTTGGGATAATTGAAAAGAAAGAAATAACAGAAGCCAATAACATGGTAGAAAACCTTGGCGTTGATCAGGAACCCTTACAGTAGAAAAGGGTAGACACTATCCTGACAGGAGGGCATACCTATCTCATTTTGTCAATACTAGGCTTTTGGTTACTTTAGCGCCCATCTAACCTTTCAAACGCAGATATATTGAAACTGAGTAGAGAAGTAAGGCTGGGAATATTTGCTGTCGGCGCACTAGCATTATTCTATTTCGGAATCACTTATCTGAAGGGAACCAAAGTCCTTGGTAGTCCTTACAGACTATATACGGAGTATGATGACTTACAAGGTCTGATCAAGGGTAACCCCATCATGATCAATGGCTTAAAGGTAGGTCAGGTAGGAAAGCTTGAGCTCAATATGGGCAAAGGTAACGTGCGTGCGCTACTTGAGTTTGATAACGCACTCCAAATTCCAAGTGGTTCAGAAGCTATGATCTATAGTTCTGACCTCCTGGGATCCAAAGCCATTGAAATTCTATACGACTCCACTCAAACTACTTATCTGATTGATGGTGATTACCTTACAGGCGTAATAGACACCAGTTTTCTGGACAAAGCATCCGCTCTGGTACCTGAAGGAACCAAGATATTCATCGAACTCGGCAACTTGGCCAGAGAGCTTAACGGGATAGCCAGCGGTCTGAAACAGATCATCAATGACCCTAAGGGAAGAAGCTCTATCAATAATACCCTGGATGCGCTGGAGATGTCAGCTCAAAATGTAAGCAGCATCACCTCCAAGATGGACAGTACTACCTCTGTTTTCAATGTCATTGCCAAGGACTCCAGAGACATCATCAGTAATGTCAAGGAGAAGAATGAAGATGTTACCTCCATCATTTCGAATATAAAAGTTACCACTGACTCATTAAGAGATGCTTCTGGTGAGATTAAGCAGCTCATGACAGACGCCAGTTCTGCTGTAGGGAGTTTTGAAAATCTGGTTACCAAACTGGATACTACCACCAGTACTATGGGGATGCTCTTTAATGACAGGCAGCTCTATGATAGTATCACAGCTACTTCCGCGAATGTGAATGCCCTTCTGAGAGAGGTTAATGAAAATCCGCAGCGCTTTTTCGATGATTTGAAAATCTATCTGTTTGAGCGTAAACCTCCCAAGAATAAAACCGAGAAGGTAAATTCTGAAAGAGAATAATCCCACTATCTTTTCTTCCTGTATTCCAACACCCAGTAAATCAGGACTCCTAGTAGGGCCCCGCTTAGCAGGGCAAGTACACTACTGCCTATCAGGTATTGGGTAAGGGCAGGGAGAATATCATCTTTTGTTATCTCCATGCTAAAAGTCAGGTATTGAGGGTCAGAAACGAATAGGGAACCCGTTAGGAGCCCGGCATACATGACGAAAGGCATCACCGGGAATACGCTGATTCCACTGGCACAAAGCACAATGATTTTATTCAGGCGGAATAGTTGCGCACCTCCCAAGGCAATTAGGGTTTGAAGCCCCCAAAGTGGGAAAATGGCCATAAATACACCCCATGCTACTGCCCATGCTTTGCGTTCATTAGTTTCTTCAATCTGAAAGAGGTTCTTATTCAACCACTCTCTGACTTTAGCTCCTGTACTTTTCCAATCTATTGTCACGCTATTACTTATCGTTTCAGCTAACTCTTAGGAATCTCCATATACCTTGTAAACCCCTTTTCGCACATCCTTAGACGCATCTGAACAGATGAAGTGCATAACCTCTGCCAGTGAGTTAGGAGACACCCACTTATCAAAGTTTGCATCAGGCATGGCACTTCTGTTGGGAGGGGTATCTATGATGCTGGGGACTACCACAGAAGCAGTAACTCCATGTGCTTCTCCCTGCGCGCTCAGCATATCTGCCAACTGGAATAATAAGGACTTACTAAGTGCATAGGCCATAAGCCCCTTACCTGCCTGGACTTCAAGTGCGGGCTTAGCACCTATAAAAATGATCCTCCCTCCATTTTCCTGCTTAATCATTTGCTGAAAGACAGGTTTAGCTACATGATAAGCCGTCTCAAAGTTAAGCTGCATCATCTCCCTTATATCACTCATGCTCGTATGATGAATATCTCCCATAGCAAATCCACCTACCAGCATGATGCAGGCATCTATTTTCTTCTCTACATTGATGACATCCTTTACAAAAGTCATGGCTGAATCTTCTTTCTTCAAGTCTGCCTCATGCCATACTAGCATAGCCTGAGGCCCTATTTTGGGATTCTTTCCAGGCTCTATACTCCCGTGAACTTTAAAGTTATTCTCATTAAATACCTCAACCACCGCTTTCCCAAGGTTACCTGCGGCTCCAGTAATCAGGGCTGTTTTATAATCTGACATAGGGTAAAAAGATTGTCTTTCCTAGTTATAGAATCCTAATTCCATGAGAATAGTTTTTAATTCCTCAGCATCTTTTGCAATCCGGTCTGCTCCTGCAGACTCTAGCTTGTCATAGTGGCCTTCCATGATATGGGAAGCACCTAAAAAACCTATGACCCTTAATCCTGCGGATTTAGCAGCCTTTACGCCCGTAGAACTATCCTCTACTACTATAGAACTCTCCTTGGCTTGTTGGGTTTGGTCTAGGGCATGAAGGTAGACGTCAGGAGCCGGCTTTGGATGGGTAACCATGTCTGAAGTATAACATCTGCCCTCAAAAAGTTCCCACATTCCGGTAATATTGAGAGACCTGTTGGCCTGATATTGACTACTATTGGAAACGACAGACATCTTGAGAGAAATACCAGAAACCAGCTCCTTCATTCCTTTTACGGCTTCCAGTTCAGCATGAATTCTCTCATCCAGTTCTTTGAGAATATTCTCAAGAAACTCTGCCTCAAAGGTTAATCCATACTCTGAACTAATTTGGGTCCTGACCTCTTCTTCGCGCTTCCCAGCATAGGTCTGAATGAAATGCTTCTCCGTCATGGAAAGTCCCATACGTTCCAGCCTGGCTACCCAGACCCTGTTGGCTATAATTTCTGAATCCACCAGGACTCCGTCACAATCGAAAAAAATATGCTTCATTGCGCCAAATTACCAAAAATATATTCTGAGGAAGAGGATTAATCCAGCCTTAATGGAAGCTTAATGGGAAAGGCTATGGATCTGTATTTTCACGAAGCTATATCTTTCTTACCACCTGGAGAGAAATCCGCTAACTAAGTAAAGAGATTCTCCCGAAAATGTAGTTCAAACTCTCAGAATTCAACTTCATTTTATAGAGGCTTTCTTTTTCTATCTGTTTAGGCTTACTTCCATTCAAGTGGATATATTTCCGTTCCATTTTCTCATCAAACCAGTGTACCAGAGAGATTTTACCATCGAGAATCTCAATAGCGGTAATTCCTCTTTTTCCTATCACACAGCCTGAGTTAAAAAGACAAGGTACTTGAAGAGCCGCCTCATTATAGATAGCCGAATCCTTTTTTCGCTCATCTTTTAGCTCCTTAGCTGTATATTTCATGAGTTTACTTTTTTTCATCTCTATCTCCTCTGAAATATTCAGCCTGATCTTTTCTCCACTTTCCACATATACCCTGCAGAGATTCTCTATTTCGTACTTCAACCTTTCTATTCTGGACATGGGAGATTCAAACAACGGCCGATGTGTATGCCCTATGATAGAAGCTATTTTCCTAAATCGGGAGTATTCGTAGGTCTTTTTCTCTATGGCATACTGTTTCTTACTGCTATGAGAAACTGAATAGTTTTTTATCCCTAGTGGGTTGGCTACATACTTTAGGGTAAAACCAACCAGATCATTATTCTTCTGATACTTCTTGGAGGCCTGATGCCCATGGAAGACAAAAAAGTGATTCTTTTTAAACTTAAGCTTCAGGGTTTCATATAGTGTATAGTCTGAGCTTGGACTTGTGTCCAATCTCAGTGCTATGTCATGGTTTCCTACGGTCTTAAAGAACCTGGACTTAGAGGCGAATTTATCGAATAGCTTATAAGTATCTTTCCACTTATGGGTAATGGCACTCAACTTAAATCGTTGAAGTTCCTCTACATCTCCATTTAGAATCAGAGAAAAATCTTTTTTATAGTAGTGAGAAAGGATTTGATGAAAGGCGTGTGCATTAGGCGCGTAGTCATCTGTACTACTCCCATCTCCCATGTGAAGATCACTAAAGATGACCATTCTTGAGTCTGAAGAAATCTTCTTTTCATACGAGTGTTCAAACAGCGTATCCAGATGCTTGTAAGTACTCTTCTTTTCCATGCCAGTTGACCAACAGGTTAATATTCACGAAATAGCATGGATAGGTTAATCGATTGTTATGAAAGTATAAATTAATGTAAAAGAGGCTCCTACCTCTTGAGTTTTCCACATTGTTTCCACTTTTCTGACTATCCACCTTTGGATGAATCCAGCTTTACATGCTGCATTCTATGGATATAGTTCTTAGCCGCTGAGTATACCTCTGCTTCTATCTCATATAGGGTATGTGTCAATTCTCTAGCCAGTTTGGTTTCAAACTTAATCCTTTTGATAGCCCGATAAGCTTCATCTAGGTCATAGACTACTTCAATGATATGGTTATCAAAATCAATGCTGTAAAAACATTCTTTGGTGTAGTTAATTCTGTAATGGATACCGCTAAGATTCATGCTGAAGGGGATTAAGGTGATTGCGCTAAAAAGTCTGAAACCTGTAATCTGTGTTTATAGGGCCTGATTCTATTCAGAACCATACATATAAGTGTCAACTCATCATCTGAAAATCCCATATGATCAGGTTCTTCCTCCTTTACCAGCAT
>JBCBKZ010000297.1:0-6698 GCA_038520955.1 Bacteroidota bacterium
GGTATTTCTTTCTATGTAAGTTCTGAAATAGTACTTCCCTTCTTTGGCCTGGAAGACCTCACTGAGCTCCTGGTAATAAGCCAGCTCCTTCTGGTATACTATGTCGAAGGCTTTTACTCTGGCTTCATTTTCCAGGTCTTCCGTAGGAAGAATCTTGATCACTTTTACATCATGATTGATGATGTGGGTAACCTTCTTGGTAATGAATTCAGGATCCAGTAGTACACCTGATATTTCGAAGACCTCTTCCAGACTTCTACTGGGGTCTCCACTGATCTCTAACTGGAGATCTTCTGTGCCGTTGGTGGACTTCTCAGCTAGCTTTTCTGCTGTGGCAGCTACTGTGGCTACTTTTTCAGGGACTACTGAAGCCCCATTAGCAGGCGTATCCGTAACTACTGCCAGAACCTTTTCAGGCTCAGGCGTCTCTTTAGCTTCCTCTACTTCTTCAGAAGGTGCGGCAGCTATAACTACAGGCTCAGTTGGCTCTTCTTCTCCCTTTTCTTCCTCTTTCTTTTCCTCAGCTTCCTCCTCTTCTTGTACTTCTTCAGTAACTTCTTCTTCCTTTGCTTCCTCTACTTCAGGCTCTTCTTCCTCTTCTTTAGGTTCCGTTTCTTCTACCGGAGCAATACTTGACATAAGAGATTCCAGAGATATATTCTCCACCTCTTTTTCCTCTTCTTCTACCTCTGGCTCTTTTTCCTCTTCTTCTGGTTTACTTACCTCTGGTACTATTTCCTGACTCAGCTGAGTAGATATACTTTCAACTTCTTTAGTCTCAATTATCTCCTGCGTTTCTTCTGCTTTCACTTCCTCTACCACTGGTGCTTCCACAGCAGCAGCCTCCCCGGCTGGCTTAGTAGACATTTTAAGTTCAGCACTTTTGATAGCTTCCTGTATGGTCCAGATGGTGACTTCTTTAGGAATTCCCAACTCAATCCCTTGCTGGATATACTTATCATGATACTCCTGCTCATTTTCAGCATATATACAGTAGGTTCTGATATCCTGAAGGAGTTGGTCTCTGGACATGTGAGACTTTCTTTCTTCTTCCAGTTTCTTTCTGGCTTCTTCCTCTTCTCTACGCTTTCTTTCCTCCTCCTCTTTTCTTTTACGTTCCTCTTCTTGTCTAATGCGCTCTTCTTCTGCCTTCTGGTGTGCCAGTTCCGTTTCCTGAATTTCCTGTGCACGGGTAGTCATTCCTTTCAGAATGGCCTCTATGGCCTTCATATCCGTGGTGGCCCCGTTTTTCTTCAGCTTATTCTTGATCTTCAGCTCTTTCTCAAAGAAGGTATCCAGCTTTTGGTTGTCCAGGTATGAACCCAGAAGTACTACGGATTTAACCCCCAGTCTGTCAAGCTTGGCTTGATTGAGTCTACTGGCCAGGCTAACTCTGTTGGCAGTCAGGCTGTCGTCATAGCGCTCTTTAGGGAAGCTAAGTGTAGCCTGTATTTCTACATTGTTGATTTTCTTGTTGATCTGAACTTTCTCACTAGATGAGAGCGTATCCAGTTCAGTCTGAATCTGGTCTTTTTCTGCATTGTTGATCTGAAGTCCTGACCCCTCAAATTCTTTCACGATTTCCCTGAAAACATTCTGTCTTCCGGGTGCTTTCCCAAATGTTTTTAGGGGAGCATAGTTAATGCTCTCGGCAGTGTGAAGATCCGGGTACTGATGCAGGTCCTGGTTCCATTGCTTATACAGGAAGCCAGACTCCTTATTCTTGGCACTTTCTACCTTGTAGTAACAGATGTTCAGGTGATCATCCAGCGCTTCCAGGATGATGCCGGGATTACCTGTGATATCCAAGTGATTATCATTCCCAAAGGAGTAAGCTACCGGAATGCTATCAATGTGGACCAGTTTGAGTTTTTGGTATTTGCCCTTTTGGAAGGCAGTTTTGATTTCCTCAAAGTCCTTCGTCTTGTCTGCGTGATTAGCATCTACAGGAAAAGCCAGAACGGTAGGGATATTTTCCTCTGGTTCCAGGCCTTTGTCCTTAACATAGCTTTCATAGGCAGCTACCATGTCAGCTACATGCTTATCCAGTGCTTTTTCCGGATGATCATCATAAGGGATATGGTCTTGCCCATTAATGATCAGAGTTTCAGATTTTTGTAAAGAGACGCCAGCAAGAATTTTTTTCTGAGTAAGAATAATGCAGAGCATATTAGTATTTGGAATTGGTTTAGTATTGTCTTTACGCTTATAAGCAGTTTGATAACTTTCATAACCGCTTTCCAAAAGAAGCAAGGTGGGAAGTGTTGGAAAACAGAAAAGTTAGGACTGACGCAGGGAATGCAGAGCTAAGCGAAGTCAAAAAGAGGTGAATCTTCTATTGGCTGAAATACCTCTTCTAATTCAATTGTATATCGCTAAAAATAGCGGAAATATTGTACGAGTCAATAGCGAATATCCTCAGATTTTTTCCTACTTAATCAGCCTTTGAGAATTAATCCGACAAAATTTTGCCTGATTTAACAATAGTCTGGGTTGAACTGTATGCTTCAGTTACCTATTCGGTTTTTGTAGGACATATGGCCCATTATTTCATTGGACAGGCTAGGGGAGGTTGGATTCGACTAAATTCCCTTAATTTTATGCTATGAATCCGGCTATTCCCCCTTTAAGATGGCTTTCAGTACCTGAAATGGAGCAATGCGTAGATATGGCTGCTACTGTTCAGCTTATGCGGTCGGCCTTTCAGCAGCTTTCTTCAGGTAAGGCTCAGGTACCTGTCCGTACACACATGCATTTTCAGGAAGAGAGGGCAGAACTCCTGAGCATGCCCGTTTACCTGAAAGATCAGGCCCAAAGCGGATTAAAATTGGTAGCACTTTCTCACCAAAATCCTACAATAGGATTGCCCTTCATACACGCACTCATGATGGTCATGGATGCAAATAATGGGTTTCCCCTTGGATGTATGAATGGCGGATGGATTACGCTCATGAGAACAGGCGCCGCAAGCGGCCTGGCCACAGATTTGCTAGCCAGAGAAGATGCAGAAGTACTAGGAATCATAGGGACAGGTGCTCAGGCCATGACTCAGCTTTCTGCCATTATGGAAGTTAGGCCTATCAAAAAGGTATTGCTGGTAAACAGGAGCCCTGAGCGGGCGCATGAGTTTAGGGATAAGGCCTTAGAGAAGTTTAAGTGTGAGTTTCACATTCTGGATATGAAAGCTGATTTGCGGGAGGCAGATGTGATATGCACATGCACCAAATCCAGGGAGCCTGTCCTAACTCTTTCTCAGGTAAGACCTGGAACCCATCTAAATGCTATAGGGGCTTATAGAGCAGACATGGCAGAAATACATGCAGACCTATTGGCAGCCTCAGCTATTTATATAGATGAACGGGCAGCCTGTGATACGGAGGCCGGAGACCTTATCCAGGCCCGGAAAAGTCATGAGTTGACCATCATGGGAGAATTGGGGGAGGTATTACTCAGTCAAATCCCCGTTAGGAAGGATGATCAGCAGATTACCCTATTTAAATCCGTGGGAAATGCTGCTCAGGATTTGGTCCTGGCGTCTTACATCCTTCAGAAGGCAGAAGAGTTGAAACTAGGAAATCTTCTTAGCCTATAAGGGCATAGTAGCCTCACTCAACCAGCGTTCCTCAGAGGTATCCAGATGTGGAACCAGGGTATCAAACACTTGTCGGTGGTAGGCATTGAGCCACTTTCTTTCTTCCTCAGTCAGCATACTTCTCTCTACCAGACTGGTGTCTATAGGGCATAGGGATAGGGTATCAAAGCCTAAGAAGGTTCCGAACTCACTCTCTCCCTTTTTGACAGTAAGAATCAGATTCTCTATGCGTATCCCATGCTGTCCTTCGCGGTACAGACCGGGTTCATTTGAGGTTAGCATCCCTTCCTGAAAAGCCACCGTGGAGTATCCGCGCGTGCTGGTCCCCAGGTTTTGAGGGCCTTCATGCACGTTCAGGAAAAATCCTACTCCATGTCCTGTACCATGTCCATAGTTGAGGAGATCCTTCCATAAGGCTTCTCTGGCCAGCGTATCTAATTGGTAGCCTTTTGTACCTTCAGGGTAGATGGCCATTGCCAGCCTGATATGTCCTTTCAGGACCAGGGTGAAGTCCTTTTTTTGTTCTGCTTTGGGTGTACCCAGAGAAATGGTACGGGTAATATCTGTAGTTCCATTTAGGTACTGGCCACCTGAATCCAGAAGGTATATGCCTGAGGCTTCCATCTTTTGGGCAGACTCCTCAGTTACGGAATAATGGACAATGGCCCCATTTCCATTATAGCCTGAAATGGTCTGAAAACTATTGCTGATAAAGCCTGTTTGTTCTCTTCTAAACTCTTCCAGCTTTTGAGCAGCTGATAGTTCTGTAATTTCTTCCTTCTCTATATTTCTCTCAAGCCAGATGAGAAACTTCACTAAAGCTACCCCATCCTTAATCATGACCTTTTTGATATGGTCTACTTCTGTCTCATTCTTAAGCGCCTTTAAATGAGTTATGGGGGTGGATTCTTTTTGTCCCTTGATTTGAGGGGGAAGGGCCTGAAATAAGGCCTCACTGATGTTGTCATAGGAAATAAGACTTCCTTCCGGAAGATTAGAGAGATGGTCAGAAATACCCTGATAAGCCTTGAGTTCTATGCCTTCCTTGACCAGGGTTTCTTCGAGCTCATTATCCAGTTTTTGAAGATCGATGAAGAGAACACAACTTTCCTGACTAATCAATAGATAGGAGAAAAATACAGGATTAAAGGAGATGTCTTGTCCTCTTAGATTAAGCGTCCAGGCTACCTGATCCAGGGCCGATACAAAAAGGTAATCTGTCTGCATCTTCTTCCTAATCTGCTTAAGCTTCTCTTGTCTGTCTACGCCAGCAAATGAAAGATCATGGACAAATACTTTTTTAGAGGGCAGGGGAGGCCTTTTATTCCAAAGATCTGAAACCGGATCATAGGAAGAATGCACCATGATTCCTGCTACGGAAAAGTTCTTCTCCAGCTTTTTCGCCAGGGTATGTGTACATATTTCTCCATTTATCCCTACCATAGCACCAGCAGGCAACTCTGATTTAATCCAATCTGAGTAAGAGGGTACATCCGGCATTCCTGTCCTGAAAAGCGTAATTTCTTTGCCTGCAAGCTGTTGCTCAGCCTGAATGAAATAACGTGAATCTGTCCAAAGACCTGCCTTGTCAGCTGTGATTACTACGGTAGCATTAGAGCCGGTAAATTCCGTAAGCCATGGGATTACCTTCCAATGATCAGCCAGGTATTCACTTTGATGTGGGTCAGTATGCAGGAATATACAGGCAGCTACTCCTGTATGCTCCATATGAGATCTAATGACGTCAAGTATGTCCATATATTAGGCGATGGCTTCTATTTCTGAAATTTGTTTGATGAGGGAATCCCCTATGCGGCTAGCGGATGATTCTGTAATCAGAAAATCATCTTCAATTCTTACACCGCCAAAGTTCATCCAGTCTGTTAGGGAGGAATAATCGATGAAATCTACATGCTTTTTCTCACTCTTCCATAAGTTTATGAGATCAGGGATAAAATATATACCAGGTTCTACGGTAAGGGCAAAGCCTGATTGGAGCTTTCTCCCCAGTCGTAACGCATTCAGCCCGAATTGACTGCTTCTTTGAACTTCCTCATCATAGCCTACCAAATCTTCTCCCAGGTCTTCCATGTCATGCACATCCAGACCTATCACATGTCCAAGACCATGCGGAAAGAACATAGCATGTGCTCCTTCCTTAACGGCTGCTTCCGTATTTCCTTTCATGATGCCCAGGCTTTTTAGGCCTTCCACCATGACTTTGGCTACTTCCAGGTGTATGTGTTGGTAGGGAGTCCCAGGTTTGAGAAGGCTTTCTGCCTTTTCAAAGGATTGCAGGACGATTTGGTAAATGTCTCTTTGTTGGGGGGAGAAGCTTAAATCCACAGGCACTGTACGCGTCAGGTCGGCCGCATAGTGAGAGGGGGCAGAGGCCCCCACATCAAATAAGAGCATTTGGCCCTTTTTTAGGGTGTGATGCTTGGCGTGATTATGGAGAAACTGCCCGTTGATGGTAAGTATCATGGGGTAGGCAAGTTCGCAATTCGCCTCATGCATGAGTTGGTACGCCTGACTGCCTACCTCCGCTTCTGTTTTCCCGGCTCTGGCATGTTGCATGATAGCCAGGTGCATTTGGTTGGTAAGATTGACGGCTTTAGCCATTTCTTCTACCTCTCTTGCTTCTTTGATGGAACGCTGAGACACAACTGCCTCTATGAGGGGCTTGGAAACCAGGCCTAGGACTTCCGCCTGGGTGCAGCCTATCCATTCTCCTATAAGCCCAATTCTGTCTGCCCGATAAGGAGGCAAGATATGAATCCTACCACCCTTAGCATGTGCTTGTGCTAACCTCTTGCCTAAATTTGCATAGCTCATGGTGGAGGAGATACCTGCCTTACTTGCTTGTTCCGATAGAGAAGGTTGTGGCCCTGTCCAAACCAGGGAATGAATATCTGGCTCAGGACCAGCAAGGTAGGATTGGCCATTCTCCAGGTCAATCAATAAGCTGTGTCCGGGTGTGTCTATGCCTGTGTAGTAAAGAAAATTACTGTCCTGTCTGAAGTGATAAGGATTAGCGGGATAATTCATGGGACTCTCTTCATTTCCCATGATGAGGATAAGCCCTTTCTCTAGACTGGACAGAAGA
>JBCBKZ010000298.1:0-6691 GCA_038520955.1 Bacteroidota bacterium
CCCCGCCAACCCAGGGTTGGCGGGGTTCGCAACCTCCATGTCAATATTCATAGTCATGAGAGGTTCCCCTTTGAAAAGCTGATCACTTAGAAAAGTTCTGTCCTTGATGAAAGTTTCTGAAATAGATTCAGGTTCTGAGTTACAACCTGCAAGAATCAAGAAGCACACAGCTAAGCAGCTAATAACAACAGTTTTTAAAGGCATGATAAGTTAAAATTATTAAGGTTGAAAATATAAACGCTATTTGAGCTGAGGACCCTTTGTGGTCCTTTCTAAGTTTTCACTTGCTGAATACCAAACTGGATTATACCATTCTGAGAATGGTCTTATATTCAGACCATTGGCTTTCCATTGAGTGAAAAATTATCTTGATTAAGCAGATTAGTGTTTAAGTAAACCTCGAAGTAGCCCCAAAGCTGGATGTAGCCTTCCTACAAATCTATGTTTGAATACAGGGCCAGAGTTTTACTTCTTTTTTGGATAAGAGTTTTGCGCTATTAGCTAACGTATAGACAAATAACAATAGATAGATATAATAGTTTTTGTATATAGAAAATTTCATATACATGTGCTATACGTTTTGCCATCTATTACTTAAGTTGAATTAAATTGAGGGAGAGAAAGGGAACTGGTTATAGGACTTTCTCTGCTGTGAGCAATTTTACATCAATAGCCAGGGAGAATAATCCTAGGTATGATCTTGAAGCAATAGGAGAGTGCTCTTACTAGGATTAAGTGAATTTAAGGGTAGGGTGGAAGCAGCTATGAAGTCCTTGTAAGGGCTTCTTAGCCTACAATTCGAGAATCTCAATATTGTGATTGGTGTAAATGCAGATGTCAGCCGCTATGGTCATGGCTTCTTGGGCCATTTCTTTTGCGGTAAGGTGTGGAGCATGCTTTTTTAGCGCTAGGGCTGCGGATCTGGCAAAGTTGGAACCAGAACCTATTGACAGGACGCCATCATCAGCTGACATGACATCTCCTGTTCCGCTTACAATCAGGCCTTCATCCTTATCCATGACTATCAGCATGGCTTCCAGCCTTCTGAGGTAGCGGTCTGTGCGCCAATCTTTGGCCAGTTCTACGGCTGCGCGCTGTAGGCTGGAACGGTACATGTTCAACTTTTCATCAAATTTCTCAAGTAAAGCGAAGGCGTCAGAGGTAGAACCTGCAAATCCTGCCAGGATTTTTCCGTCGTTCATCTTCCTCACCTTCTTCACGTTTCCTTTTACGACAGTATCACCCATGGTCGCCTGTCCGTCAGCAGCCAGGGCTATGGTGCCGTTATGAATGATTCCCAGGACAGTGGTGGCGTGGATTTTTGGGGTAGAAGGATTCATGCTAAGTCTTTATGGAAAGAAAGCTTGTCTTACCATCGTAAAACAAGCTTTTTTAAGTAGAAAAAAAGGAAATTATGCTTTCTGAGATTCTTCTCTGTTTCTCAGGGTGTGTATGTTATTCTTTGGGTCAAAGTTGTAAACCTCACCGAAGTTTGGATTTCTTTTCTTAGCCAGCCAGTTCAGTCTGGGGGCTAAAGTTTCTTTATCTTTTACCAATCTGTCTTTCTCGTATACGGCATCCTCTCTGGCCTGGAAATTCAGATCGTACTCTGGGCTCATGACGATGGCCTCTTCTGGACATACCTCTTCACAGAAACCACAGAAGATACATCTAAGCATATCTATCTCAAATTTCTCAGGATAGCGTTCTTTCTGGTCCTCAGTTTCTGCTGCCTGCATACTGATGGCAAAGGGCGGACATGCTCTGGCACATAGTCCACAAGCCACACAACGTTCTTTTCCATTCTCCGCAACCAACACGGGTCTTCCCCTGAACTCGGGCCCAAGCTCTACTTTCTTCTCAGGATACCTAAAGGTTACTGTGGGACGAAAGATATGCTTGAAGGAAAACCACATCCCTTTCAGGATCTCCGGAAAATAGAGCTTTCCGCCAGTGCTAAGGTTCCTTTCTTTCTCATCACCTTTCCTGATTCCTTTCGGATTTGCCATCTAGTCTTTGTTTAAGAGGCTAAGTTACTTTTACCTACGACTATAAGCAACCATTTGATGATATTGTTTAACTTGAATATGTTAGAGAAAAACCTCTATTTTTTCTTATGAGAGCCTTTTCTTACCATAAGTTGTTAGTACCTTTGATAATCAGGCTTTTGAGAATCGTCCTTTCATGCTGCGAGATCTAAAATATTTCTTTCTCATTTCACGTCCGGTGAACGTGTTGATCTCCTTTATTTCCTTTGGATTAGCCTGCTTCATTGCTTCCTCCAGGCATGTCCATTTCATCTCTCATGAAATGTTCTGGGCTACTTCCCTGATGATTATTCTGATTGCGGCTACCGGTTATTGGATTAATGACATCTACGACTTCAAGATTGACAGAATTAATCGACCTGACAGAACAGTGGTAAATGCCATTCTCTCAGTTAAGAAAGTTCTGACCGGATATATCATCGGGATTAGCATTATCCTTTTATTCTCTGTGGTATTCATAGGGTATTATAAACGGCACCCTGAAATCACGCTGATTAATATTCTTTCGGTGGGGCTACTTTTTGTATATGCTTCATTTCTAAAGAAAGTGGGGGTAGTGGGGAACTTTGTGATTGGGCTATTGATTATTCTGGTAGTTCTCTTGGGCGGATATCTGTATGGGATTAATTTCACCTTATTGTGGATGATGGCCTTCGCCTTTCAGATTACTTTGATTAGAGAAATCACCAAGGATGTACAGGACATAAAAGGGGATCTGGCTTATAAGCTGAGAACATTACCCATACAAATAGGGATGGAGGCCACCAAGCAGGTATTACTGATTTTATACATTCTTTTTCTGATCTCCTGCCTGCTGCCAGTAATCATTAAGCTTATTAGGACGGGAGAATGGCTTTTTCCCTACCTGGTCTCGTCAGTCTTGTTAGTCCAGATTCCCACCATCTGGTTAATTCAGAAAATGATGAAGGCAAAGGAACCGGAAGACTTTGCTTACCAAAGCGGATTTCTCAAGTTACTCATGCTGAGTGGTATCATAACCCTCTTTTTCCTCAATTAGGAAGAAAGCACATCTACCAGTCGCATCAGACCAGGGCTCACTTCCTGATTATACTTACAGGCTTTGGCAAAGGAGGTATGGGTGATCTTATTATTGACTATACCCACCATGAGGTTTGACATACCTTCCAACAAGGCTTCTACCGCTCCCATGCCCATTCTGCTGGCCATCACTCTGTCTATACAGGTAGGAACCCCTCCGCGCTGAATGTGTCCCAATACTACTACTCTGGCATCATACTCTTCTTCTCCGTTTAGCTCCTTTTTTACCTTTTTGGCCAACTTAAAGGCTCCTCCGGACTCATCTCCTTCTGCTACTACGATGATACTGGAAGACTTCTTTCTTTCCCATCCCTTCTTCAGTTTACCGACTATATCCTCTACTACTGTTTCTGTTTCCGGGATAGCTACTGCTTCCGCCCCGCCAGCAATCCCACAATTCAAGGCGATGAAACCTGCATCTCTTCCCATTACCTCTATGAAGAATAAACGGTTATGAGAATCTGCTGTATCCCGGATTTTGTCAATGGCTTCCATGGCCGTATTCAAGGCCGTATCATAGCCTACGGTATGGTCAGTCCCATATAGGTCATTATCTATGGTGCCCGGAACGCCTATGACCGGTATCTTATGCTCTTGTGAGAATACCCTGGCTCCGGCAAAGGTTCCGTCCCCACCTATAGCGATTAGCCCCTCTATGCCAGCCTTGGCAATATTTTCATAGGCAGTTTGCCTACCCTGCTTGGTTCTGAACCGTTTACTTCTGGAAGATTTGAGAATGGTCCCTCCGCGCTGGATGATGTTAGAGACAGAACTGGCTTCCATCTTGATGAAGTCATTCTCTATCATCCCTTTATAGCCTCCTCTGATCCCGACTACTTTTACCCCATGTGTAAGGCTTGTTCGAACAACGGCTCTAATAGCCGCATTCATTCCTGGCGCATCTCCCCCTGATGTATAGACGCCTATTTTTTTGATAGACATAATTGTGTATTTGCTTACTGCGCGCTAATTACTGCTTTCTCCCAATAATTACAAATTTCCAAATGAGGGCTTTGTTTAATGAAAATTTGGCAAGTAGAACAGTAAATACTTGGGGATATTTGTGGATTTAAAACCAGTAAGCTTTTCTGGCTCACAACCCCTTAGTAGGCTATTTGTCTCCAAAGGGAATACCGTATTCTGTTACCCATTCCTGAGAAAGCGTGCTTAATTCCTTGAGAATGACAGGCTGGCTATCAGCCAGATTATTCATCTCCCAGGGATCATTGGCTAAATCAAATAATTGGGTATGATTCTCTCCTTTTACCTCATAACGGATGAGTTTATAATCATCTTTTCTCACAGCTAATTGATACTTTTTGTATTGAAAGTGGAGAACATCTCTAATGGATGCATCATCCTGAATGGCGGGAAGAAGGCTTTTTCCATCTATATCAGCAGGAGCTTCCACCTCACTCATTTCACAAACTGTAGGGAAAATATCTATGGTATAGCAGAAGCTCTTTCTTTCTTCTCCGGCAGGAATACCGGGCCCTTTCATGACCATAGGAATGTTTACGGAGTGTTGATATACATTTTGTTTCCCCATGAGTCCATGCTGCCCTACAGATAGCCCATTATCACCGGCAAATATAAATATAGTGTTCTCAGCTTCTCCTGAGGCTTCAAGCGCGTCCATGATTCTCCCTACCTGAGCATCCAGGTGGGAAACCATGGCATAATACTCCATGATGTGCCCTCGTATGCTTTCTTCCTGTCTGGGCGTTTCTGCTAACTGCTCATCTCTTACGATCAGTTCTCCATTATCAAAAGGATGTTCTTTCATGAAATTAGGGGGAAGAGAAATTTCTTTTCCCTCATAAAGGTCTGTAAAGGCTTTGGGGGTAGTTCTGGGGTCATGAGGAGAAGTAAAAGCTACATACAAAAAGAAAGGATCTGGATCTTCTTCATGATCCTCCAGGAAATGAATGGCAGCATCTGCAAAAATTTCTGTAGCATGCCTTCCACTGTAAGCGTAATCTCCTCTTAAGGTATCCAGTATGTTGTCATGGAGAAAGTTAGGGATGGAAAGTCGAGAATTTTTATAAGCTCCTGTGCTGTCATAATGAAATAGAGGGGTATTCCAGGGGTCATACATGCCTCCCATGAAGATTTCCTTCCCATCAGCAAAAGCTCTGCTAAATGCGTCCCGGTTATTGTGCCATTTCCCAATGCCATAGGTATCATAGCCTTCTGAGTGAAGGAGTTGTCCCAGGAGAGTATGCTCTTCCTTTATCTGGTAGCCATTTCCTGGAAGCTGGGCCAGGCGTCTCCCTGTCAGAAGCATGGCTCTGCTAGGTGTACATACTGCCCCATTGTTTCCGCCCATGATATGTGCGTTCGGAAAAGTAACCCCTCCTGCCATCAGCTTCCTGAGATTAGGCATATAGATAGCCTCATTCCAGAGGGTACTGGCCCTATGATCATCTGCAAAAAGAATGACCACATTAGGGTTAGATGGGGTAGGGGGAGTATTAGGCTGACAAGCGGACACCAGAAATACTATCAGGCAAATAAGGGGTAAGGGCAAGAATCTTTTCATGTAGAAAAAGAGGACCTATAGCAGTTCCGGCTACTAATTTTCCTTTGAGGGATTGGTTTTCTGGAAGAAGGCGCACCTACTCACCGGTTGCGGGTGATACTTTGGCCAGTTGGCTACTTCCTTAGCTTTTAGGCAAAGCCAGAATTCACTTTCCCGGCTATTTTTGATGACCTTTAGGAAGGTACATTCTGCACATAAAGAATGCTGCCAATATGGGTTAGACTCACTCATACATTAAATTACAACCCCTGAGTTCAGCATTATCCAGCCTGCCGAGTACTTCAAAGCTTCCATCTTCATACATTCTCCCTATATCATCTGTCGCGATGAATGAGCAGGAATGAATGTTCCCCAAGTCAATGATATTAATTCTTCCGGTTTTACCCGATGGCTTGGGGAGAGAAGATAGATGGATGTCGGAAACATGGATCTTCATCCAGGGAGGTGTTTGAAATCTACCATTCTCTAAAGCATAAGCCTGGCTCATGAGCTCGGTCATCCCATATTCAGAAACTACTTGCCCCACGCCAAAAGCTTCCTTTAAACGTTTGTGTACTTGAAGACGGGTAAGTTCTTCTCTTCTGCCCTTCATACCTCCTGTCTCCATGATGATGGCATTAGGGACCTGCATGGGAAATTGCTCTGCGAAATCCAGAAGGGCAAAGGTAACGCCGATGAGAAGGACAGGTTTCCCTTCCTGATAGGCCTCTTTTAGGCGTGTAGCTAACTCTTCCATATTATCCAGGAAGAATCCACTTTCTGGAAGCCCAAACTGCTTCATCCATCCATTCACCATATAAACCAAAGAGGCGTTGGTTCTCTCAAGGTAGCCTGGTAGTAGGGCAAAAATGGCGTATTCCTGTAGGGAGAAGAAGTGATGAAACCCCTTAAGGCATACTTTCTCATACCATTCCAAAGACTTTATGAAATGTCTGGAAGGGATTTGGCCTGTGGTTCCACTGCTCTCAAATGTGTGTTCCTACCCATTTCATTTTTCAAGCATTTTGAAATCAAGACAGGAATTAACTGGCAGGAGGAACAC
>JBCBKZ010000299.1:0-6640 GCA_038520955.1 Bacteroidota bacterium
CCTGAAGAACATTTTTGGTATCGACTACAAAATCCCGAATACCTTCTACCTCCATCATGACTGTTCTCGCCCTTTTAATGATTTCTTCTCCCTGGGAAGTTGGTTTAAGAGGAACTTTACTTCGGTCGAATATCATCAAGCCAATTTCTTCTTCTACTTTTTTTATCTGGATGGTCAGAGCTGGTTGAGATACGTGACATAATTCTGCTGCTCTGGCAAAGTGCCTTTCACTATCAAGTGCCAGGATATATCGGAGTTGTTGAAGTGTCATTATTATAATTTTAATTTATTAAATATAAGAATTATTAATTTGATTTATCGTATGGGCCCCTGCATTATTGTGGTATAAATCATTCAATAATTAACGGAATCGAAACGATGAAAAATGAAACTAATTCAGCTGCAGCAAGGGCAAGTGCTTCATTAGCAAATGCCCAAATCGAAACCTCCTTGATAGGAAATTATGGTGTGGAGAAGGATACGAGAGAATTTCTTCAAGCCGTACACGGTAATCAGGAAGCTCCTCAAATCTACGAATTGCCTATAGAGGATGCTCGAAATGTTCTTATAGGAGCGCAGACAGGTGATTATGAAAAATTGGAGGTGGAGATTGAGGAGAAAGAAATTACCCAAGACGATTTAACGGTTTCTATTCGAATCGTAAGGCCTAAAAACAGTACAGAACCTCTCCCTGTATTAATGTATTTCCACGGCGGCGGTTGGATTTTAGGAAACGCTTTTACGCACGATCGTCTTGTTAGAGAGTTAGCAGTTGGGGGAAATGTAGCAGTGGTTTTTGTTAATTATACGCCAACTCCAGAAGCGATTTTTCCACAAGCCATTGAGGAAGCCTATGCTGCCACTAAATGGATTCAAGCCAATGGGAAATCCATAGGGTTGAATACCGATAAAATCGGGGTAGCTGGGGATAGTGTTGGGGGAAACATGGCCATTGCTGTTACGTTAATGGCAAAGGCCCGTAAAGGACCAAAGATTGATTTTCAGGTACTTTTTTATCCAGTAACGGACGATAACTATAATACCTCATCCTATCAGCAATTCGCTAACGGGCACTTTTTGTCCCTTAATGCCATGATTTGGTTTTGGGATGCCTATTCTCCAGACAAGAGTGTAAGGAGTAACATTTTAGCAACCCCCCTAAATGCTACGCTAGAACAGTTAAGGGGGCTTCCTGAAGCACTGATCATTACAGCTGAGAGTGATGTTTTGAGAGATGAAGGGGAAGCCTATGCCAAAAAATTAAACGCTGCGGGAGTAAAAGTAACTGCAACAAGATATATAGGTACTATCCATGACTTTGTGATGTTAAATCCAATCACACATACCCCTGCCGCAAGAGCAGCTATTAGACAAGCTTCAGAAGCTATTGCTAACAATCTTCATTAATAGATATGAAAGCAAGGAGAGTATTCTCTTTGCTTTCCCCCTTTTTAGTTAATGAAGTGATCTAAAATTTCTTATAAATAGCTGGTTTCTATGCTTAGAGGGCAGAATCCTTCTTTAGATGCAGCCATTTGGGATGAGTTGGAATCAGAATTTATGAAGACCTCTATGAAGGTAGGGGAAAAGTGGGGCAAGGGGTAGCTGAAAAAGTTCTAGCCCGATTACCGGAGAAAGGATATTGAGAGGACTGGACAGTCTTATACTTTTGGTCACCCCGTCGGGCTGTAGCGTATTGCTTGCGAGTCAGACGGGGTCTTGCGTGATATTGGGGTTTTGAATATTCCTTTGCCATACTAGATACGGTTTGACCCTTTATTCCATCCCCAAAGGCCCAATGGAATGACAGGTTACTTATATGTTTTCTACCCTACTCTGGCAATAACACTCCTGGGTTCATGATCCATTTAGGGTCCACTGCTTCTTTCGCGGCTTTCAGCATGTTCCCGAATAGAGGGGTATGCTGCTGACTATAGTAGGGCCTATGGTCTTTCCCTACTGCGTGGTGATGAGTAATAGTCCCACCATGTGCTAATATGGCTTTTGAGACCTCTTTTTTGATACTATCCCATTGTTCCAGTTGCTTCCCTTTTTCTCCCTTAGCTATGATGGAGAAGTAAGGAGCTGGTCCATCAGGATATACATGGGTAAAACGGCAGGTAACCGTTCCCTTCCCACAGTGTGTGTTAATGGCATGTTGAGCGGCCTTCTTTACATTTTTGTAAAAGTCCGGGAACTGATCCCAGGTAATTGCTGTTTCAAAAGTTTCTCCTATGATTCCCAACCTGATGACTTCATCTCGCAAATAAGGTATGAGGAGGAAGGAGTTCTTCCAAGCATCTCCCTTTTCACTACGTGTATTTTCAGTGAGTCTTTTCTCATCCCATTTCCCTCCATGTCCTTTACATAGATCCAGGGCTTCTCTCATGAGGAAGGTTACGTCTCTTTGGTGAGATTCAAAACCAAGGATTAATACGGCCGATTGGCCATTTCCCAGTCCATTAAGGAAGGCTTCCATGGCGTCTACCAGTCGGGCATTGGAAGGATTTAAGCCTGATTGGGAGAGTGTTTTTACCGCTTCAGCCCCTGCTTCAAAGGTGGGAAAGGCAACAGTGATCGTTTTTTTGAAGGTAGGGATATCCAGTAAGCGCATCCATGCTGAGGTAATGATCCCCAGTATTCCTTCTGATCCCAGGTAAAACCTTTCCTCACTAGGTCCTGCACCGGAACCTGGCAGCCTTCTGGATTCCAGTTTACCGGAAGGCGTGATCATGTTTACGCTTTGTACAAACTCATCTATGTGCGTGTAAAGGGTAGCAAAATGACCTCCTCCACGTGTAGCTATCCAGCCACCCAGCGTGGAAAACTCAAAGCTCTGGGGAAAGTGTCTCAGCGTTAATCCGTGTGGCTTTAGACCCGCTTCTAAGGCAGGGCCATAAATGCCTCCCTGTATATGGGCTGATCGGGATTCTTTATCTATTTCCAGAATCTGATCAAAGTGTTTCATATTCACGGAGATCACCCCTGCGTATCTGTTGTTCTCCGTAGGCTCTATCCCACCACATACACTGCTCCCTCCTCCTACTGGGATAATGGCTACTTGATTACTGGCAGCAAACTTCATTAACTGAATGATGTCTGACTCAGTTTTGGGGAAAGCTACATAGTCAGGAGGATTAGGGAAGTGGCCCTGAACACCCCTCAATACATCCCGGTAGGCTTTTCCGTAAGCGTGGCTGGCTCTATCATAGTTTGAGGAGGAACTGATAGCGACTAGTTCTGTAGGTAGGGAGAATCTGGGCTTTCTCAAGGATAGGTCCTCTACGTCTTTAGGATGATAAGGATCAAATTCTTCTATCTGGAGAAAGAGCTTCATCATCTGGGTAAAGTGGTCCAGATTCTTTTGTGGAACAACGAAATCAGCATATCCCCATCCCCAGTAACTTCTTTTGCGTGTCATTATATGGTGCTTGATAAGAGAGGTGGTAATTGTGTAGAAAGAAGTTAGTAAAAATTCCTGTGGAGTAGGACACAAGGGATGTCAATTATCCCCAAGCTCAAAAGTATAGGAGAATTTGTATATTGATATAAAAGGACGCTACTACTATGGAAAAGGAATTATTTGGAATTCCCAATTTGGAAGTCTATTTGGTATTGGGAACACTGGTCTTCTTCGGTTTACTAGAAACATTCTCAGGACATCTTCGGGCCTCAAAAAGAACATTTGGTGATTGGATACAGGAAGTGGGGAGCTTTTTCGCCTTGTCTGTATTGATCAAGCCCTTTATCGTCTTGGCTGTACTCACAATAGGGAATTCCCTTTTTTCAAGTCAGGCGGGTATCCTATCCGGGCAGGCCTTTTGGTGGGTATTTCCCTTATATCTTTTGGTAGATGATGTTCTTCAGTATTGGTACCACAGATCTGCCCATGAGTATCCTTTTTTGTGGAAGCTACATAGGACACATCATCAGGCAGAAGAGATGGGCTTTTTCGTCTCATATCGGAATGCGGCCCTTTACTATCTTCTGATGCCCAATATCTGGTGGGTAGGGATCATCACCTTCCTGGGAGGAGGAAAGGCCGTAGCCCTGGGGCTTATCCTTAAACAAATGGTCATCATAGGTTCTCACAGCACCAAAAAATGGGATGCTCCCCTATATAAGATTCCTGTCCTACGAGACATGATGTCAGTAGTGGAGAGAGTGATCGTAACACCTGCCTTTCATCATGCTCATCATGGAAGATCCAAAGTAGATGGAATTAGTGATCCTAATGGCAACTTCGGGAATATGTTTTCCCTCTGGGATCAATTGTTTGGATCAGCCCTGTTTACACGAAAGTTTCCCAAAGATTATGGCCTGATGAATGATCCTAAGGAGCACTGGTCTGAAGCGTATTTACATCCTTTTGTCAAAACAAAGAATCCGAATAGTGAGTTATCCTCTTCATATATGAAAGAGAAAACCACCACCTCTGCGCCTATCAAAATGGAGGTAGAAAAAGGAAAGGCCTACGCTTGGTGTCAGTGCGGCTTTAGCAAAAATCAGCCTTTCTGCGACGGCTCCCATCAGGGAACAAAACATACCCCTATGAGATTTGTGGCTGAAAAAGATGGCTCCGTTTGGCTCTGTAACTGCAAAGAGACTAAGAATAGTCCTTTCTGCGACGGGACACATAAGCAGTTATAGGGGGGAGAAAACGAACGAACCAATCAGTAGCTCCGGGTTTAAACCCGGAGCTACTGTCGTTTACACTCTAGCTAAACTTTTCAACTCCTCCACTAAGGGAATGAGTTTTTCTATGGTAACGTGCTCCATAATTACAATTTTCTGCCATTGAGTTTCATGGTGGCGGTCGGGTACCAGCCAGTATTTGTGCGCTACATCTGCCGGAACATACTCACTCTTAATGGTGATGATATTAGAGCCTGGATGGCGGAAAAATTGGATGCCTGCCTGCTCCAGTTGCTCACATAGCCAGGCGGCACGTTTCTGTAGGATGAATATCTTCTCTTCCCAACCAAATGGACCATAAGTAGCCAGTATCATCCAAATGGCAATGGCATTGGCGCCAGACCTACTCCCGATCAGAGTATAATCTTCCCCCTCCACATAGGAAGCTTCCCGGGTATGTACATTCTCAATCAGTCCCTTCCTACAAATGAAGATTCCCGTACCGTAGGGTGCCTGAACCATTTTGTGTGCATCCAGGGTTACCGATGACACATCGGGATTTTGGAAGTTGAGCTGGTGCTCTACGCCGGAGAAAGGAAAGTAGAAGCCTCCGTAGGCACCATCGATGTGAAGTCTGAAATCCAGGCCCTTAGCTTTCAAAGCATCTGTATATAGAGAAGGATTATCTACCGAGCCAAACATGGTGGTCATCATGTTGGCAACTATGATGAAGTACTTTTTTCCATCAGTGGTAGCTTTCGTTAGTGCTTCTTCTACACTTCCTTTAGTGATTTCTCTCGTATCGAAGGTGACAGCTACCTTGTATATGCTTATACCCAGGACATTGGCCGCTTTGTCTATGGAGTAATGCGCATCCTCACTGGCCATGATACAAATCTCTTCCGCCTTCGCATCTGAGTTTTTCTGAAAGAAATTTCTGTACATCCAGATAGCCTGCATATTAGCTTCCGTACCTCCTGAAGCCACATAGCCATCTTGTTCATCAGGCTTGCCGTTGAGTATGTCCACAGCACAGATCTCTATCAGTTCCTTCTCTATGGCTTGAGTTCCATGGAAGAAGCGTTCTGATTTTCCAAGGGTATGACAGCCTATATGATTAGGGTTATGAGTCAGCGTTGCGAGGTAAGGGGCGTCTTTCAGGAAAGTAGCATCCTGAGAAAAGACTTTCTCATCCAGATAAGAACCGGGAACTCCCAGTATGCTTTCTTCTGCATAGTCCACATTGACTTGTAGGGCTGAGAAGATTCTCTTCTTAATTTCTTCAGGGCTGCGATGTTGCCAGATTTGCTTCATTGTTAGGAAAAATTAGTGTAGCAAAGATAGGAAGCTTAAGCACAATTTCTCTGGAGAATTTCCTTTTGTATCTGTCATTGGACCAGAAATACTGGAAGTTTGCAGAAGAATTGATTGATTGCGCATATGGCGCTTGTCTTTCTCATATGAGGAAATAACAGTATATTAACATTATCGTAGACTTAGAATAGCATTGTACCTAAAAAAGCCTGTATATGAGTTTAATTGTTATACCCATCATTAGTCCCACCCTTATTCCCATCGTTATTGTTTCCATTGGAGGTGGCATAGCCATTATTTACACCATTATGGATTTCATCCACAAAATGCAGAAGACGAAGTATGCGGCTGAAGGACGTGGTAATGGAAACGTTCAGGCATTGGAAAATGGAGTGAAGCAGAATAAGAAAGATCTCGCAAAAGCCCTTAAGCGAATAGAATCCCTGGAAGCCATTATAGTAGATAATGATATGCTGAACCTGGAGACAGGACTTTCCAGTAAACTAGGAGAAGACGTAGGCGCTTCAGAAGGGAGTAAAGCAAAGATTGAGGATCTTATCTAGTAGTACACCTATCAAATTATCATTTTCATGCCTGTTATTGCGCAAATCATTATTTTCGGAGCTCTTGGTGCTACGGCAATTCTTTACACCATATTCTCATTTGCCTACAAGATAGAAAAGGCTAAAAG
>JBCBKZ010000029.1:0-15991 GCA_038520955.1 Bacteroidota bacterium
GATTTATCCTAATCTTAAAAAAGTAGATCCCACCTACCCTATTCCAGCTGAGTTGAGGAAGGTCATTAAAGCTGGCACCAGCGGAAACAGCCTTAAGGTAGTTGTTGACGCATATATAGGAAAAGGAAAAAACACAGAAGGATCAGACTGGATTATCCAGCAGGTAGATGCTGCCAGCAGTACAGTGAATATTGCTGTTTGGGGCGGGGCCTGTGATCTGGCTCAGGCTCTCTTTGATGTGTCAGCCAGCAGGTCTCCTGAAGAAGTAAAGAGGTTTGTCAGCAAGATCTGCGTCTACTTCATTGGAAAGCAGGATTCCAGTAATCAGTGGATCATCGATAACTACCCTAACCTTTGGTCGGTCCTGGGCCTATCCTATGATGGAAACTCATGGAATTCTTCCTACAGAGGTATTTTTCTGGGAGGAGATATGCAAACCACCTCTCCGGAATGGCTTCACCAAAATGTGATTGGCCAACAAGTACTGAGCGACCTATATCCGGCTAAGGCCTATACACAGGGAGGATCGAAAAACCCCCATGGCGCCATGAAAGAGGGAGATACGCCTTCTTTCCTCTATTTCCTGGAGAATGGACTCAATCAACCCTCCCAACCTAACTTTGGTGGATGGGGAGGTAGATTCCAACAAGTGGAGAGAGATTTTTATAGGGATGCGGAAGATACCGTCTACGATCTTTCTACCGGAGAAAGAGTAACCCAAGCCAAAGCTACTGTATTCAGATGGCGACCAGACATTCAGGCAGATCTAGCCGCCCGCATCCAATGGGGCCGTGGCCTACCAGCTACCATCAATTACTACCCGGAAATCCAGGTAAATCAAAGCAGTGGGAAAAGTCCCTTAATGATTCATGCCAGACCGGGAGAAGAACTTATCCTTAACGCCAGCTTATCATCTGATCCAGATGGTGATAGACTTTCTTTTGAATGGATGCTGTACCCGGAAGCTGGAAGCTTTTCTGAACTGGAGAATGTAAAAGTAAGTACGCTCGATAAGGCCCAACTTTCTCTTAGTCTTCCGAATCAGGGGACAGGTGATCTACATCTCATCCTAAGGGTTAAGGATGACGCTCAGTATCCTTTGGTGTCCTATAAGCGAGTGATCATTAAGGTTGAAGGGCCTGAAGAGCTACCCCTCATCATTTTTGATACAGATATGGGTTCTGACTGTGATGATGTTGGTGCATTGGCTATTCTCCATAACTACCAAGATCAGGGAAAGGTCAAGTTGCTGGGCTGTATATACAGTTCTGGAAAGGTACCCTTTGGGGCCGGGATTATAGACGCCATCAATACCTACTATGGGAGAGGGGATATCCCCATAGGAGCAGAATATGATGCCACCTTTGGTGATCCGGTAGACAAAATGGAGGCGGGTAAACTAGCCAGAGATACAGCTGCCTTTGGCCACGATGTGATCTTTAATACCGATGTACCTGAACATGTCCTCGTGAATAGAAAATTGTTATCTGTACAAGCAGATACATCTGTTACCTACCTGACTGTGGGTCATACCAAGGCACTCCATGATTTACTTGTATCTGAGCCTGATAGTATCTCAAATCTATCGGGTATGGAGCTAGTCAGAAAAAAGGTCAAAAGATGGGTAGCCCTGGGAGGACTGAATGCTAATCTCTCTTCTAACTATGGATCAAAAGACTGGAACTTCTTCAGAAATGGAACCCAACCCTATACAGATTATCTCTTAGAGAATTTCCCCTGTCCTGTGTACCTCATCAATGCTGGCAGTGAAGTTCTGACGGGTCAAAGTCTGGTTCATTCTACAAGTGGGTCAATCGTAAGAACTGCCTACAGGGACTGGCTATGGGAGGTAGAACAGAAAACCCTTTTGGATGGCAGGCCTAGTTGGGATCTGGCGGCGGCCTGTTTTGCCGTAGATATGGCCTCACCCTTTTTTGAAAAACCTGAAAGAGGCATACTTCAGTTCGATGTGGAGAATGGCAGCGTTTGGGAAAAAGATCCCAACGGAACCCACTTCTATGTAAATCAGAAAGAAAGCGTTGAGGAGACTTTCGCGGCCTACTTAAATAGCTTAATGGAGTAAACATCTCCACTTCCCCTCAACATAGCTTGTAAGTACACATGACAACCTCCTGAAAATCTAGCTGTCTTTGGAAAAGAACGTCAACCCATCAGACTATGAAGACTACTGGATTACTCAGCTTACTATTTTGCTTTTTCTTGCAATCTGTCTATTCTCAGCAAGTAAAAACCTATCATACCAAGGAAATCAATTCCCCTATAACCATTGATGGAGTGATAGATGAAGAAGTGTGGGGAAAAGTGCCATGGAAAGGAGACTTTATCCAGACTGAGCCAGAAAACGGAGCAAAACCTACCTTCGACACCCAGTTCAAGATTCTATTTGACCAAAGGAACCTATACGTTGCCATCAGAGCATTTGACAAGCAACCTGATGAGATCGTCATTTCTCACAAACCAAGGGATTTTTTTGATGGAGATTATGTTGAGATAAATATTGACAGTGATTTCGACAGAAAAGAAGCCTTTTCCTTTACTGTCACAGCGGCTGGTATCAGGGGAGATGAACATATCATTACTTCTGATAACTGGTTTAACGACTGGAACCCTTCCTGGACTACCAAAACCAGCATTGACCAGGAAGGATGGACGGCAGAGCTTGAAATACCCCTTACTGAACTTGAAGTCTATGAGAAAAAGGAAAAGTGGGGAATACAAGTAAACAGGAGCCTCGAGAGACTGGATGAGGGTTCCTCCTGGACCAGCATCCCGGATGAAGATAAATGGGTAGAATCCTTTGGGATACTGGAAGGGATAGAAAATATCCCAACTGTTAATCGATTTTCATTGGAAGAAAAAATTCAAGCTGATCTGTTACAGCAGGATTTTACAGCTCTATATCAGTCATTGGAAGTATCCTACCCTTCTTTGTACCGCTACAGAAGTAAGGAATACATTAGTCATGCCTACCAACAATCCTTCATAAAGCTGGAAAAAGGAATGAATCTACCTGAATACTACAAAGTAGTCGCATCATTTATCAGCCTAATAGGTGATGGACATATGAAGATTGAGTTTCCTGCCTACTTTTTCGAAGCTCAGTATGAGAACAGAAAAAAGCTCCCCTTCAAACTCCATATCCAGGGAGAAGAAGCCTTCGTTACTGAAAACTATTCGGGGAACAAGCTATTAGATCATACGAGAATCACCTCCCTAAATGGAACGCCCATACAAACCCTCATAAGCAGTATGGCTGATTTCATTCCATCTGATGGGTTTAATCTAACAGGCAAATACTACAAACTCTCTGAGAGTTTTGATTTTTACTATTCCTTAGTCTCAGATACTCATGACAGCATCAGCATAGAATTTATCCCTCAGGGACAAACTAGTATTCAATCTACCTCATTAGGTTTGATAACGGAATCTACCATTCAGCAAATCCTGGTGGACAAACATCAAGCTCCCCAAAATACTTTTGACTATAAAAGAGTGAAGGATGTAGGCGTAATAACCTTAAAGACCTTCAACTATCCAGACGGTTTTCAGCCTTTTGTGAATGAAAGCTTCAAAGAAATAGCAGAAGCTAATCTTAACAAACTGATCCTGGACCTTAGGGGGAATGGCGGAGGAGAAGAGTCAAATGCTATGCATCTGTATTCCTACCTAACCCAAAAACCTTTTCTGTACTATGATAGGTATGAAGTGAATGCCAACCCCAATAAAACCTTCCATCAGGCATCTACCTTAGTTTCATTTGAAACCTTAAACTTCTTCTCTAGTATAAGCGCCATTGATCATGAAAATAGGTGTATTCTCTCTGACCTGGAATCATTAGAAGGCCGGTTCCTGGATCCAAAGCAACTCATTCATCCGAAGTCAGAAAACCACTTCTCTGGTGAACTGGTAGTATTGATAGATGGAGGGAGTTTTTCTGCCACCTCAGAAGTTTGCGCCGTTATGAAAAGGGATGAAAGAGCAACTTTTATTGGAGAAGAAACAGGGGGCGGATTTGATGGGAATACAAGTGGGATCTATGATCAGATTACCCTTCCTAACTCCAGACTAACTGTAAAAGTCCCATTAGTAAAGTACGTTAGTGCAGTGGAGGGAGCTACCTTCATATTTGGTAGAGGAGTGATACCAGACTATCCTGTTAAGGCCAATGGAAAAGACAGTGAAGATCCGGTTATGGACTTCGCTATGAAATATCTAAAGACTCAATAATCATTATGCCTGATTGAGCTCCTCAACGATGGCAATGTTATTTCCGCAGGTGTCATTGAATACCGCGTATTTGGACATAACATCTGTGGTAGGTTTCACACTGAACTCTACTCCCAGCTCTGTCAATCGCTCGTATTCATCCTCCACACTGTCCACATCAAATTGGGTATAGGGAATCCCCGCACTCATCAGGGCATCCTGAAAGACTCTGGAAGGTTCAAAGTGAAGTGGAGAAGGTTCCAGCAATAACTCCGGTCCATCCATGGCATCTTTAGACACCACGGTTATCCATCTATTCCCACCACCCAGATCATCATCTTTCCTTTTGATGAAGCCTAATTTCTCTGTGTAAAACTTCAGGGCTTTTTCCTGATCCCGGACGGGAATACTGATGATGGTAACTTTCATGATTGATGGCTTTAGATTCAGCAGTTAAGATACCATTTTTTAGCATTCGGGATAGGCTGTTTTATGGTGTAAAGAGAGAATAATCCTACCTAAAACTGTTTCAAAAAGGTGACTTTAAATATTCCTTGTTGATCTCGTAAGCTGTTAGTCAAACCAGTTGTAGAATCAAATACATCCTGACGATTATCATTAAACACCAAATAGATATAGGATAGCGGCCTGTACTCCCAGACAAATCGGCTATTTAAGGTAGTTTTTTCAGAGGCGGTATTGTATTGGAGGAATGAGATTAACTGCACCCTTGGGTTAAGTGCTAAGCGTAATTCTGTGCCTATTAGTTGGGTTTCTGCCTTTCTTCGTTCCACCCCTAAATCGGAAAGCTGGTTAAATTCATAGTCGACAGTTAACTGAATGTGAGGGATAGGAGCAAATCTCAAGGAAGATGAAATATTGGATAGCTTGCCATCAAAGTATCCACCGAAACGGTAGGCTGCACTAAGTGCAAACTTTTTTGAGAAGTCGCCAAAATAGCTAAAACGATGACTGGTATATTCATAATCACCAGGAAGAATGTCTATTCCGACCGGTGAAAAGGTTTCTCGTAAGGACTGCCAGTTAGTACTTATGCTGTAAGAAAGTTCACTTCCGTTTTGAAGTTCAACAGAGAATGGTTGGTAACTAACAAAACCTTCTCTAAAAGAAAGATCATCCAGATAGTTATAAAGATAGGTGGTAATGCCAGGACTATACTGGCGGATGAATTTCGGAAGCCATTTAGGGCGCAACCTGAATGAGAACGCGGGACTGGTCAGCAGGTAATTATCTGCACTAATAAAACCCACCCTTGGATTATAATCTTCCGTTACAAAGGCTTCAACAAGCCCCAAATAAATCCAGTTATTGCTATAGTAGGTCCAGGTTGCTCCGGAAAGACCTTCATCCTCAATGGCTCCCGAAGATTTTGAGCCGGACAACATCCAGAAAGAATTGATTTGCTGAGTAGGTCGGAAAAAGCCATCAATGGTAGCTGTGGCATTGGTGGTCGTTTGACCTGAAGCATCTGCTTCGTCATGCCGAAAGGTGGCCATACCTCCAATTCGTCCTTGGGAGGAAAGATTGGCAGAATAGCGAGCCACTGCAAAGTTGGAAGCCGGCGTATCTCCACTTCCTCTTTGCCTAATAGCTAAGAGGCCTATATTCTGTTTATCAGTCCGATTCGTAAACCTAATCCCACCATCAATGGGAATGGGATTTCCGTTATCATCCAGTCCAATTCTCCGGCTAAAGAAGGGTTGTAATAAATCCCAGGCAGCCATGTTATAGATTTCATTCCCTTCCAAAAAGAACTGTCTCCTTTCAGGGAAAAAAACAGAAAAGCGAGTCAGGTTTACTACCTGTCGGTCTACGTCCGCTTGGGCAAAATCCGTATTGAAGGTAAAGTCCAGGACAGAACTGGGACCCGTAACCCATTTGACTTCTCCACCTGCTTTAAAATCTGTACTTTCCTCCACAGTCTCACCATCAACGGAGCTTCTATCATTATTGATGAGTGCATAGGGTATCACCTGCACATTCGCAGATGGAGGCGGCGGCTCGATTCCGGTCAGAATAGCCTCATAAGGCATTCGATACACATTGAAGGCACGAGGCACGGCAGGAAAGGAAACATACTCATTATTACTTCTGATATTTCTGGCTAAAATAATGCCCATTTTACTGCTACCTGGAGGATACCTCAGGGTTTTCCAGGGAATAGCCATTTCAGCTATCCAGGCAGAATCTAACATTTGGGTTCGAACTTTCCATAAACCAGACCATTCTCGGTTAAAAATCTCGGCATCCATAACCAGAATTTCCCTTTGTGTGCCATGAGGGTTGGTTTGAAAGGCCATGGCGTTGCGCTTATCAAGAAATCCATCTATCGCAATCCCAAACATGTCATTTTGGAAATAGCTAAAATCCCGTTGCATGTTTTGGGTTCTGATATCCGCTTTTCCATTAGGGGTTTTACAAATGGCCCCAACATATAAGTATTCCTCGTCAAACAAAATTTTTGCCTCCGTATACATACTTGCACTGTCTCCCTGGGTTGGATCTTTCTGTATAAAAGAAGTAATGGGCGAAGCGCCTAGCCAACCTACTTCATCCAGTTTCCCATCAATATTGATGGGTTGGGACACTTTGACTGCCTGGATTTCTACAGGCTCTTCTGGGGGTTCAAAGGTCACTTGGGCCAGACAATGACCTATCATAATCCACTTTGCTAATACAAAGAAAAGTAAGGGTTTTTGCATGTAGGACAGTTTGGTTAGCTAAGGAAGAATTACATGTTATTATGTAAGAAACCAACAAGACCTCAAAGAAAATTAGGATCTAATAACGAGGCAAGGGGGCGACTTTTTTTGATAACATTAGAAAATAAACACCATATTTGCAACATTGTTGCATTCATATTAGACTAGCAGCGCAACTATACTACGAGGGGCAGTTTTGATGAAAAAAAGGCCTATATAATCTACCATAAAGCTGCTTTGCGGAAGAGATTATATAAATTCGATGCGTGTAGGTAGACTACTGCTACAAAAGAATAAATGACCTTATTATATGGATAGTGCGAATCATTCTATAAGTGAGTATTATGAAGTCGTGGTAGTTGGAGCCGGAGCCGCGGGTATAGGAGTGGGTATTCTGTTAGAAAAGCTTGGAATCAATTATGTGATTCTTGAAAAGTCTTCGATTGGCGCTTCATTCAGAAAATGGCCTAAAGAAACCCGATTTATCTCTCCTTCTTTCACAGGAAACTTCTTTCAGATGCCAGATTTGAATGCAGTCTCCCCAAGTACTTCTCCTGCATTTGATCTGTTGACAGAACACCCTTTAGGGGTTGAGTATGCCCTTTATTTAGCAAAGGTCGCAAAGCATTTCCAATTGAACATAGAGACTGAAGTTGAGGTGATCAATATAGAAGATAAGGGAGGTTCTTTCATCCTAAATACCAGTAATGGAACCTTTGGAAGTATGTTTGTCATCTGGGCCGCTGGCGAGTATCAATATCCCAGAACAGATTCCTTTGAAGGAGACCATCTGTGCACACACTATTCAAAAGTTAAATCTTTTTCAAGTGTCCTAGGGAAAGAAAGTGTGGTCATTGGGGCCTACGAATCAGGATTTGATGCTGCTGTAAACCTGGTAAAACTCGGTAAGAAGGTTACCCTTATTGATGATTTTCAGTATTTGGAATGGATTCAGAGCGATTCCAGTTATTCCCTCTCCCCCTTTACCCGAGACAGAATCAAGGAAGTTACAGATGATATTGATTATCACATGGAAACAAGGGTAGAAAAAGTAACATTTGTCAATGCAAAATACGAAGTCACCACTGATGATGGGAGAACATTTATATCAGATGACGAACCCATCAATTGTACAGGTTTTGACACCAGCTTAACGCTCGTAACAGACTTGTTTGAGTTTGAAAAGGGTTATCCGGTGTTGAATAGTGTTGATGAATCCAGGAAGACAGAAAACTTATTTCTCGTGGGACCTCAAGTGAAACATGGGACTGCCCTTTTTTGCTTTATCTATAAGTACCGGCAACGGTTTGCTATCGTAGCTGAGGAAATTGCCAAAAGAATAGACATTCCTCCTGCTGTAATGACAGAGGTGCTTCATGAGTATAAAAACAACAATTTCTATTTGACAGATTTATCTTGTTGTGATGATGAATGTGTTTGTTAGCATGAAGAGAACCATGGAAATATTGAATTTGCTGGTGGGCTTCGAGCTAATTGCTATAGGGATTTTGTATCTGATGAAACTCGATATTACTTCTGCTGCGAGCTGGTCTATTTTTGGCTGCATGTACATCGTGATGGATAAGTACTCAGCACTCGAAAACATGTCTAAAAACCGCCAGCTGGTGGAAGGCATAAAATACGGTTCAGCATGGCTTGGTTTCGCCATTAGCACGGCCTTTCTGGTGTATGTGATGTATACGTTTTAGGCTCTAAATGTCCAACTCGCCTCGGAAGATTTTTACTTATCATGGTTTACTGTTGGAGTTGGGTGGGGATTCAAATGACTATCTCCAATCTTCTTGAACGCATCTTTTGGTAGAGAAATAAATCAATTCTTTTCAATTCCATATACAGATACTACTACATTTCCTCGCTTACGACCTGTGTCTACATACTTATGAGCCATAACAATTTGGTCCAGAGAAAAAGTCCTATCAATGTAAGGGGTAAGGTATCCTTTTTCTACCATTTCTTTGATTTGCTCCAGGTCTTTGAGATTTTCCTTGGTTAGCATCTTGACAGATACAAATGACCCTTCTTTCTTAAGGATTTTTCTGGCTTCTGACTTAGAAGTTTTCCCCACAGCATCAAAGACTATGTCATAATCCTGAGCAAGGGTTGTGTAGTCCTGGCTTTTGTAATCTATGACTTCATCTGCTCCAAGGGACTTTACCATATCAGCATTTCTGGCACTACTAACACCCGTAACAGACTTTCCTAATTGGTGGGCAAGCTGGACCGCATAGCTTCCCACACTCCCCGAGGCACCGTAGACCAGGACCTTCTTAGTTTCGTCTATCTGGGCTTTCTTCAGTAGAAATAGGGCCGTCATAGCCCCTACAGGAAGGGCAGCAGCTTCCTTGAAAGAAAGATTTTCAGGCTTGGTGGTAACTACCCCCGATTTCCATACCTCGGGCACACACACATATTCTGCATAAGAACCCGACGATAGCATTGTGGTGGTTCCCATCACCTCATCCCCTATGGAGAACAGACTTACTTTCTCACCTATAGCTTCCACTACGCCAGAAAACTCATGACCGAGGATCTGCTTCTTAGGTTTGAATAAGCCAAAGATGAGTCGGGCAGGTAACCAGGCTAATCCCGGGAAGTCAGAAGCACGCAAGCGAATATCCCCTGCCGTAACAGTGGTAGCATATACCTTGACCAGAATTTCATTGGCTTTAGGAATGGGCTTTTCCATCTCAGTCAATGTCAAAACATCCGGGGAACCATATGAGGTATATATTGCTGCTTTCATGTTGCTAATGTTTGGTTGATAGAATTATATAATCTGCTTATACAACTTGGCATGATAATGTAATCTGATGCTCCCAGTTGTAATCCCTGCTGTATCATGGCCTGCTCTGAATGAGCAGTGTGAAAAATGAAGGGGATTTCACGTGTTTCTGCGTTTAATCTTAGTAGATGCATGAGTTCCAGACCTGTCATTCCTTTCATGTTTATATCTGAAATGATGAGAGCAGGATATGAGGTCAAAGCTATTAGATACGCCCTTTGGGGATCTGTTGTAGCCATCACCTCATAGCCCTCAAACTCCAGTAGCTCTTGCACATTCTCTAAGTTCTCTCGGCAATCATCTACAATTAGGATAGAGGCTTTCATGACTTGCTTGCTTTCAATTTAGTCCGTCCTTTGTGTGGAATGAACATATGTGCCCAGACAGATCTACTTAATCGATAGATTAACGGCAGCAACACAATGCTAAGGCCAGCGATCCACCCCACATACCACCAGTAGCTACCCTCAACCCCTAGTATCAGGCTCGCTAACACAAATGTGGCTATCACAATTATCTGAAAGGCATAGCTTACATACATGGCCCCTGTGTAAAAGCCAGGTTCCGGCTCTAGTTCTTGCGAACAATTGGGACACTTCTGATGCATATGGTAAAACTTCTTACTGAAAACTGGGTCTGTAAACATGTTCTCAGAGCGGCAGCTTGGACATTGCTGCTTTACTATGCTTAGAAACAAGCTATTATTTTTCATGGCTTTAGATTTTTATTCAGTTGATCTACTTCCCAGCTAAAAAATGATTGGAGTCTGTGTACCCCATGCCTTGGCGCGATGTTATCCTGGCTCATCATCGTAAGGAAAAACTCAATAGGTCCGTAGGTCTTTGAGGAGGTAAATAGCCTCATAAGGCCAGTGAATACCTTCTGCACCCAATCCGGGAAGTGGACTATCTTCACGGGCCGCATCCAGGCTTTCAGGGCCATCTCAGCAATCTCGTTTTGAGTGAGAATATCCGGTCCTCCTACAATCAACTCGTCCTCCTTAGTATCTATAGCTTCAATAATGGCTTTAGCCAGATCAATTCCGTGAATAGGATTTAGTTTGTGGTTGCCATGCCCAAATAGATACACCTTCCCCTTTTGGGCCATTTGGAGGAAATCCTTCATATCAGAGAAGAAGCCGTTTGGCCGTACAATGAGATAGGCTAAGCCAGATTCTTTCAACTCATCCACAAACCTTTCTTTGGCTTCCATGATCTTTAGATGTCGCATCTTCTCTCCATTAATCACAGACACATAGATGAACTTTTTGATCCCGGCCTTCTTTGCTTCATTCAATAAGTTCATGTTGGCCTGATAGTCTACATCCATATAGGTGAGTCCATCCTTCTGGCGGGTAATGCCCACGGTAGAGATCAGTACATCAGCCCCTTCAAGGCGGCCATTTAGGGAGGCGGGATCTGTTACCTCAGCGTTAATGATTTGTTCTGGACCTAGTCCCATATCCTGTAGCTTTTTCTCCTTCCTGGCTATAGCTTGAAAAGAGACATTATGGTTTTGAAGTTCGGTTACGAGATGCCTTCCAAGGTATCCTGTAGATCCGGCTATAATTATCTTTTTCATGGGATAAGAAGTGTTAAGGATGGGACCTTTATCAGTCCCATCATTGAGAAACTTGTGTTAAAATTCGTTTTTGACAATTGTTTCCATGACCTCATTCATAGGGGCCCAATCCTGCTGATTACTTAGGAGAATGATCAGGCTATTGGATTCCGGGAGAATGGCCATGATGGACGAAAACCCATCTATGTTGCCTCCATGGTTGTAAAAGAGGGTCCCGTCAATGGAAATGGTAAACCAGCCCATACCTGAAGTGAAGTAATCGTCCTGGCCAAAAGGAGCTGCAAATACATCTGCCTTCTCTTGTTCTGTTAAGAATTGATTCCCCAGTAAGGCATCTCCCCATTTTTCGAGGTCGCTAATGGTGCTTACCAGATCTCCTGCACTGTAGGCTAACTGCATTTGATAAGGCCCTACTTCACTTTCCACATCATATCCTTTAGCATAGCCTTCTCCTCCTATCGCATTCTCTCCTCTCATGGTATTCACAAGGCCTATGGGATTGAATACCTTTTTTTGTAAGTACTCATGGTACGTCATTCCGGAGAGCTCTTCTATGAGTATTCCTAAAATCAAGTAGTTAGAATTGGAATAAGACCACTGGGCGCCAGGCTCAAACAATAGCCCGTCTTCTTCTGAGGATTCTTTAAGGATATCATAAATATCTTCTGGGGTGAAGAACTGTCCCTCATTATTTACCGCATCTTCTATGGGGCTTATGTAATCTGGGATTCCTGAATAATGGGTTAGCAAATGTCTGAGGGTAATTTTGTCTCCATGGGCATACTCAGGATCAAAATCACTTATGGTCTGGTCATAGCTGTCTATGAGTCCCTCCCTTTTAAGAGAAACAATTCCCATGGCCGTAAATGCCTTGGTCATAGAACCGATTCTGTAAGTAAGGGTAGGATCATTTGAGATACCATTTGCAAGGTCAGCCATGCCAAAGCCTTGTTTTAAGAGTTCAGTATTCCCTTTCCGAATGAATGCACTCCCTACGAATCCAACTTCTTCAAGGTACGCTTCTGCGGAAACGTATCCAGTGGTTGGAGTTGGCTGAGGAACGTCATTATTATCGTCATTGCAGGCACTCATAGTTAGCATAAGTACCATTGAGAGTAACAGATTTTTAAACATTGGAGTCATCATAGTTTTATGTGTTAGAATGAATGATGACACAAAACTGAAGGAAATCAGCCCTTAGATCGTCTTGGATTATATTTTGGAACTCGAAAATGAGATTCGGGACTTTTTTGATTGCAAGTACGAGAGAGGACTTATCTGAAAGCCACCCACTGGTATGAAAATTTGGCCTGTTAAGTCAAATTCAAGTTTACCCCTATTTAAACTGACAGATTCCCCTGCGCCCAGGGGGAACGAATGCGGGGAGGATGGCTTTTGGGTGGGCCTTGGTTTATTCGTTCTTGTTTTATGCTTCGTTTTCAACAAGTAAAGTGAAGAAGAAAGCATGAATAAACACGCATTTAAAGGAAATGAGCCATACCGAATATTCAGTATGACTCATATTAGATTGACTAAGGATACCTTACTTAGCTATACCATCTCACTGCCCAGGCTAATGGTAGCTTAAGGATGAAGGCAAGCAATAAGAATTGTAAGGTCAATGGTGCATTCTCATTAAATAACTGGAAGAGAAAAATCCCAATAATAACCAGGGTACCACTTACCACGAGCTGACGTCGAAGACCTTTCAGTTGATTAACCACTATAGCGGCTCCCACTACATAGATACTGGTGATAAGAACCACAGTTTGGTGATCCTGAAAGAGGTACCACATGGCAGTAGGTTGTAGGATATGTAACGCTATGAACTTAAACCGTCTGGACTTACTTTCTGCGTAAAAGCGACTCGTCCCTTCGGAGAAATTGGCTATTACCCCTCCAATGAGGTCATAGGTCAGCACAAAAAGTAGCACAGATTTTAGGAGACCGAAGTCCGCTCCTGGCGGTATCATCAGGAAGTAGATGGATGCCAGAATAGACAGAGAATGAGGTAAAATCACATCCACTAAAGATGCTCTTTCTCCATGTACTTCATGAAGAGGTCTGGGTACGTTGATGATGTTTTCCATGAGTTAATTATTTATAAGTTTAGGATGTTAAGCGATTACCGTTCCGAGCTTTTTGACTTTTTTAAGCCACTTAGCTCGAAAGGAATTAGATGAGTCTTTAATAGGAGCTATGTAGGTAACTTTCACTGGCTTCACTCCACAGAACTCCAGCGTACCTTTCTTGAATTGATTGATCAATGGGCTTCCCATGAACAGGTAGTCATACCATCTTACTGTATCAGCCGTAATGATGATTCGAGATGTTTTTCCATTTAGCAGCTGCTTGGGAAAGGCTTTCCCTTTTTGGTATTTGAAGAAAAAGCCGGGCAAAAAGATTCTATCAATGAAGCCCTTCATTAGGGCTGGCATGCCATACCACCACATGGGGAGAATCCAGACCATATGATCAGCTTGTTTGATTTTGTCAATGGCATCCAAAAGGTCTGGCTCCAGCTCACTGATTTTTCGGTATCCAAATCTCAGGTTTGGGTTGAAATCCAGATCTGCGATGTTTAATACCTCCACCTGAGTGTCAGTATCCTTTAGTCCTTCCAGGTATGCCTCCGATAAAGCATAGTTGAAGCTTTCCTTATCTGGATGTCCGTTTATGACCAATACCTTTTTTGCGTTAGGATCATTGATATGGGTCTGTCCGTTTTCAATAAGGTTCTTGTTGTAGGTTAGTTCTATACTGTTATTCATGAGGGTTAAAATTTGATTAGGAAAATTCCAGCCATCATTGCGATAGCTCCCAAGATCCTTTTGAGTACTATGGGCTCTACAGGCAAGCCAAACCAGCCGTAGTTGGCAGCGATCATTGAGAATATGATTTGACCACATAAGCCAAAGGAAACTGCTGTGGAAATACCCAGTTTAGGGATCAGGTAGTAAAACAGGGCTACTGCCATAAAGCTGAATGCAGCTCCTGTAAACCACAGGTACACCGGAATCGACTTCAATTGCTGACTAGAAGGCATCTGTTTCACTAACACCAATACAGCCACCAAAGTGAAACAAGCGCTCATGATAAATGCTACTGAAGTAGCCAATAGAGGGCTATTGAGGTGTACACCCAGCTTTGAGTTTAGGCCGCCTTGGACCACCACCATGATCCCTACCAGAAAGGATAGGAGAAGTAAAATTGGATAGCTCATCATGGTGATAGTTATGCGGCAGCCTTTTCGTAAGCAGCGGAGTCTTCATAAAAGCGATACTCTTTGATCATTCCTTCCTGAATGATGCATCTTTGGACCCAGGTACTGTAAAAGAGCTTTCCGGTAGCTTTTACCTCATGAGTAAAGGTCCCATTGGCATACACTACTTGCTCATCTCCCTCCATAATGGATTCCACCTCAAAGCTCCTCGTTTCAAACAGATTGGTGATATTCTCAAGAAATTCTCTGGCTTGCGCTCTTGAGTGATAAGATCCATGAAGCTGACCTTTGGCTCTTTTTCCTTCCTTCACACTCACGATGAGGCATTCCGGATGGAAAGCTTCTAGCACTTTGGTCATATCTCCTCGACCAAATGCGTGGAAGTATCTTTCCACGACTGATTTGTTACTCAATTTGTCCATTGGTTTAATTATTAATTGAGTCCCAAAATGGAAGGATGGGTATTAAGAAGCGTCCGGGAAGGAAATACTGGACGAATTCCTAGCTCAAAATGAAATTCAGGACGTTTTTGCCTGCTTTACCCAAGCTTTAGGAGTGAGCCCCATATTCTTCTTGAAGAAGTCATTAAATACGGACTTAGAGGTGAAGCCACTTTCGAAGGCCAGACCGAGGAGGGTCAGGTGGCTATTTTGGGGATCAACCGCTTTCTCCTGAAAGGCTTTCAAGCGGTAGCCATTGACAAAGTCATTAAAATTCTTCCCAATTTTCTCATTCAATAGCCAGGAGAGTTTATTGGGATGAAGGTCTATAGCTTCAGCTAGTGTCCTAAGTGTAATATCTGTATTAGCGTAAGCGTGATGTACTTCTAGCTGGGTCAGAAGTTTGTCTCTGTAATTCGACACATCCGCTTTACTTAATACTTCCTCTGTAGTTGGAATGCTCTGCTTATGAGATGTAGCACTTAGGTCGAGTGCGTGGTCAGGGAAATTTTGCTTGACTAACTCCCGAAATCTCCCTTCCTCCTTTATGGGCGCCAGAAGGGGATCGTTCTTAAAGTTGACTACTTGCCCTTCTCTGGCTTTCACCTTTTCCTCCAGTAAGTGAATGGCTTCTTCATACTGCTCATTATGCAAGCGTAAATAGAGATCCCAGGGATATAAAAGAGGCGCTTCAATCTGACCTATTTCTGTAAGGGTATATCCAAGTTTTTCTGGGTCAACTTCCTCTTTATGTAGCAATGCATATAAGAGTTTAGCAGCCTTAGCAAGTAATGGATCAGATTTTTTATCCCATAAGAAAAGCTCAAGCGCTTCCTTTTGCCTCATTTGAATCAAACTGAGGACTTTTAAGTTATGAAGCAGTTGAAAGTCAGGGTCTAAGGCCAGACCTTTCTCTATAACCTTCAAAGCTTCCTCGAACTGGCTCTGAAAATAATAGAGCGTGGCCCTTGTAAAATGTGCATTGACAGATAGT
>JBCBKZ010000002.1:0-28231 GCA_038520955.1 Bacteroidota bacterium
TATAGGTTGATTCCATCTTTATGGAGGTCCCTCCTCTATTAATAGTTCCTGCCACATGCTGGTAGAAGCTTCTTTCCTCACTTCTCGCAGCGTCCAGGTCTATGTTCATGTCCGTATATAAGGAGCCATACTCAGTAGTCATTTCTACATCTCTTCCTTCAGAGCCTGGCAAGGTTACATCTACATAACTGTAAGTAGAACTTAAATCGGCTTCTTTGGAGGTTTCTCCAGCTGCATAAACAGCCTCAATGCCTCCATAGGTATTCCTGGCCTTTACCTTATTCTGAAAACTTTCAAAGACCAGGTTCCCATAAGTAGACTCCACATCCACAAACAGCCTTTCAGGAACGTTAATTTCTACCTGAATGTCTATGTCTACCCCGTGGCTATACATGTCTCTGGCGTCTTCTCCCAATTTCTCCTTAATCATACGCTGGTTCTCTTCTTTGTTCTTTCCCTCAGGGAAGACATACTTCACTCCATCTTTCCAAACCATGATCTTTCTGGGTAAGGATTCATAGTCTTTCACATCTACATAGACTGACAATTGATTGTCATTTTCCTCCACCTTTAGTTGGAAAGCATCATCATTCTCCCCATCATTAATAGAATATGTCGCTTTGATTTCAATCTCATCTCTATTCCAACTTGAAAAAACGGCGTTTCCCCACTCAAAATCGCCATGTAGCTTGTCTATTCTTTCTGCATTTATGGTTTTGGTACTACTTTCCTGAGCAGGTAGGTTTAGGCAAAGAAGTATCCCTACCAGGATTGGCATGAATGATTTCATCATTTAGGCTGTTAAAGGGTTAAAAAATTATCTACGCAGGGACTATATCTTTCTGAGGTAAATGGTATTATAAGTAGCCTTGAGACTAAATTTCGTTCCACCCCCATTCAGGTCACCTATGGCTTTGTTCTTAGAGATGTTGCGCATTTTTCCCTCTCCATCCTCACTTCTGAAATCCAGGTCCAGGTCAGTTAGAATTTTTCCATGACTACTGTTCATTTGGAAGCTGGCTTTCGCATCTGCAGGCACACTTACATCCACAAAGCTGTAAACTGAGTGAAGAATCACGTCCTCGGAACCTACTTCATCAAAAACGGCATCTATTCCTCCATAGACTGTATTAATGATAGCTGCACCCGTTACATTCTCTAAGTCTACACTGTTATAGTTAGTAGAAATCTCTATTTCGCTTGCCAGATCTCTTACTTTAATTTTTCCTCCTCTGTTTGAAGAATGTTCAAAGTAAACTGATACTCCTTCGGGTACCTCTATGGTATACCTTCTTCCCTGAGAACGACTTACAGGAAGAATAGTCAATTCACTTCCTTCTTTCTCAATAGAAAGCCCCATACCTGTATTATCTTCTACTCCTCTGGCGCTAATTTCTCTGAGTCCTTTTGCACGTTCACTTTGACTTCCCTTTTTTTCTTCTGTATACACCTTGACAGTAGGGGCTGAAGTTCCTACGATATCAACTCGGTTCACCTCCTTGATGATGATCTTTCCGGAACTCATTCCAGTGGTATATTCCTGTGCGAAGATCCCTTCTCCCCACAGCATGCTCACCACCAGGAGCATAGAAAACAACATAACTTTTTTCATAACGGTTTAGATAAGTTTAAAGGTTCCAATGTGTGCTTCGTCCTTCACCTTTTGAAAGGTAGAGTCAGCTTCTATTAAGTCTTGAAAAAGAGGAATGGCCTCTTCTGTTTGTAATTCTACCAGAGCCTGAATTAGCGCTATTTGTACTATCGGCTTTTGTTCTTTTCGCAATGCATCCATGAGCGTAAGCTCCAGGGCTTTTCTTTCCTGCAACTCGTAAAGTCCATCCAGGGCAGCTAAGCGTACGCCTACACTCTCATCTTCTATCAACAGCTCGGATAGTTGCTCAAGGAGCTCCTGGTTCACCTCTGGCAATTCCATGGCCATGGAAACTGCTTTGATCTTTATGGAAGACCTATCTCCCTGCATCATTTGGACCATTTCCATGGTTTGCATACGGGTATCCATTTTACTGGATTGCCACTGCACACCCAGCCATACCCCTATGAGAATGAGGATGCTGGCGGCTATACCTAAGCTCAGGTAACTGATCCTGGTACTGCTAGAGACAGGCTGCCTTTCTTCCGCTATCAGTCCCTCTATGGCAAGCCTGAGGTTCTCTGATGGCTTCTCCAGTGGCAAGGACTTCAGTCCAAGGGAAAGTTCCTGAACCTCCTCCAACTGCTTCCTGAGCTCTTCAGATACTTCCAATCCCTCCTCTACTTCAAGCTTCTCCTGTGGGCTAAGCTCTCCCATCACGTAATCCATCAATATTTCCTCTGTTATCTGCATGCTGAGGGATTTAAGATGATTTTTAACTGCTTGACTGCTCTATGCATTCTTACTTTCACATTAGGCACACTTATGCCCAGTATTTCTCCCACTTCCTTGTATCCCAACTCCTCAAAGTGTCCTAGCCATAAAACTTCTCTGTAGGACAAAGGGAGTTGCTGTATAGCCTGATCCAGGGCCTTTTTCTCCTCCTGCTTTTCCATCATTATCTGGGAACTCTCCTCCACATCTATCTCGTTTTCTATTTCTGCGAACTCTTCTTTGTGCCACTTCTGAGATCGAAAATGATCCACTCTTACATTTCTGGCTATTTGGTAGATCCACGTTTTTACTGCCGCACCTTCCCTGTAGGTAGATCTGTACTTGATGATTCTCTCAAACACATTCTGAACCAGGTCTTCACTTAGGTCCCTGTCATCTATCAGTCTCAGGAAGAAATTGAAGAGACGTACATGATACCTGTCAAACAGAATGCTCAGGGCATTCAGCTTACCATTTTTCACCAGTTTCATGACGTCCTCATCTCTCATACCGAACAAATAGCCAGGGTCTTCTATTCCTAAAGAGCATTCTTCTCCTTAAGAATTGCAACCAGGGTACTGCAGAAAATCAGAATGGTTACAGATAAATTAAAAGATTTTTCAAATAGCAGGTAAATCTTCCTAAGCTCCTCCCCTCCTTCTGGTTATTTCGCCAGGTATTTTATTAATTCCTCCGGAGTCTGATTTACCTCCCGATAATAAATCTCCCTGAAAAAGATTTCTGCTCCCTCAGATTGTAAAGTTAGTCTTCCAGAATTGAGGGGAACCCAAGCATCATTCTCCTTATACATTGAATTCAGAAGGACCAGATTAACCTTCCCATTTACGATGTGGACTGCATGGTTTTCCCAGCAGATGACTTCCAAAGTGTTCCATTCTCCGGCGGGATTCTCATTATATGGACGTGCCATCACAATCTGCCATTCGTCTTTTCCTTCAAACTGATACACCTCTGCTTCCGGATCAAATACTCGCATAGTATCCCGCAGAGTAGATACATATGGCACCAGATAGGGCTTGGCTTTCTGGATGGCTTGAGGCAGATCAGTAGTTAAACGGGAGGGGATACCCAGCTTTAGCTGTCGCGCCCAATAGCTGCCTACATCTCCTTGGTGTATTTGTAGCTCATGTCGGATAGGTCCCTTCCCTTGGTGATATAGGATCCCTCCATCTTTAGGACGACCTTGCATCCAGTCCCACTTAATATCGCCCCACCTGAACTGAAGTCTGAGATGGTAATCGGATAGGCTATCCCTAAGAATCAGTCCTCCTATTACTTGTCCCGAAATCCTGATCAGGTTCTCTTCTCCCTCGTGAATGATTGAAAAGACTTCCAGGGGATCCTCGTAGCCTAAGCCGCTGATATAATTTCCCAGGCTGTCTTTAGGAAGGTCCAAGTCTTTTATGGACGAATCAGGTATACCCAGATAATGCTTCAGGCTTAACTCTTTCTCTCCCTCATAAATGGGAATCCATTTCTCCTGTGTACAAGCGGAGAAAAAGAATAGAATGATACATAAGAAAAGGGTGTGGTGAGTCATGATAAGCATAAAATACTCTTTTCTGCTCATTCTATCATAAGTCTCTTCCTTGAGAATTGTCTATTTTCAGCTAACAAAAAAAGCCATGAAAACACCAAGTGTGTATCCATGACTTTAGCTATAAAAAAGTTCTTCTTGTTACTCCTTAGTTTTCCATAAAGGCGGATATATTCCTCCAGTCAGAGGTGGTATTTCTTCCTATTTTCTGTCTAATCTCCTCGCCTTCTACTTCAATGACCATCCAGTAAGTCTTGTTAGGGAACTTACTCATGCTCCAGCTCAGGGTATTAGTCCCTTTACCCAGGGTTCCACTAAAAATGGTCTTTAAGGTTTCCCCTTCTAAACTTTCAATCGTTAGGCTAGTTTTCATTTTCTGTTCAATCTTAGAAAAAGAAACAGAATAAGTTCCATTAGCACTGATATCCAGGCTCCCTTTTAGGCCTTCAGGAAGTTCTCCTATGGGCTTAGAATTTTCAATTAATTTTTCTCTGGGCGGAGTCCATTCTGAATATTCTGCGATGCCATATGTCTCTGCTGATCCCTTAATAGAATTACTTCCCTGAGAATTATTTCTTTTCTTTCTTTTGGGCAGTCTATCCTCTCTTTCACTTTGTTCAGTTTCTTTCCCTAGAAGAAGTAGAACCACCTCTTCATGCCCATTTCTCATGGCAGTGGAAAGAGCAGTAACTCCCTTATTAGACTCCAGATCCTTATCAGCTCCTGCGTCTAATAAAAACTTTACGAGAGAATAGTTCCCCATATGGGCTGCATACATGAGCACTGAGTTACCTTTATTGTCTACTGCATTCACATCTGCTCCCTTCTCCAAAAGGAAGTTGGCAGTTTCAGAAGCACAGTTCCGGGCGGCTATTACTAAGGCCGTTCTCCCCTCCTCGTCTTTCATTTCCATCTTAGCCCCATTACTAAGCAGATAGTCTATCATTTCTGTTCGGTCATGATGAGCCGCCTCTCCTAAAGGAGTGTATCCTTCATGTCCTATCTGGTTTACGTCTACTCCCTGTTCCACCAGATACTTGGCTACGCTTATCATATTATTATGAATGGCGTCCACCAACATATCTATACTTGGATCTTCATCAGCATCCACAAATTTTGCTAAAGATTGCGGTTTGGGTGCATCTTCTGCATTAGGAGTAGCTAGCGAATTATCTTCCGGGAAGATATCAATGTGTGATCCTTCATCAGTATCTGAGAATACATCAATGTGAGATTCAGCAGTAGGTCTAGGAGCAGGTTCTGAGTCTGGTTCAGGCACAATGGCTACTGCTTCTGCCACAGGTTTTTCATGATCATGAGAGGTAATGTGAATGTCTACTTTAGGACCGGGGAATCTGAAGGCCTGAAATACAAGGGTCATCAGTAGTAAGAGGGCGATCAAACTTCCTTTTACAAACTGAGGTCTCTGGTCATACTGACCGAACAATCTGAATATTCTTTGGCTAAATGCCGATGTCTTACTTTTAGCTGCCATGGCAAGTCTGGTTTTTTGAGGACGGAAAGTGATTTTCAACTTCGTCAGGGCCTCCGCATATACCATGGGATCTTTCTGGACCTTCAGGACCATATCATCACACCCATGTTCGCGTTCTTCACGAATTTTTCCCGAGATCCACCAAACCGCAGGATGAAAGAAAAACAGAATTTCAATGACAGACTGAATTAGGTTTACAAAGAAGTCATTCCGCCTGATGTGCGCCAGCTCATGCAATACCAGCACCTCTACCTGCTTAGGATTCATTCCTGTACACAAGCTTAACGGTACCAATACCACTGGCTTAAGTAGGTAGAAAGTCACAGGTTCATGCAGCTTTTCAGTTAGCAGAAACTGGACATTCTTGAATACGCCCATCTTGGCAGTCATTTCTTCGAAAACAGCCTTCCACTTCGCATCAGGTAGCATCACATCTTTGGTTTTCAATCTGTAGAGATAGAAGAATCCCAACAAGGTGTACATGGACATGATTAACACACCTATATACCACCCCAGTGTGATCAGCGGCAGATAAGGTCCTACTTTGGTAGTAAGGGCACCTCTATCAAAAATACTCATCCAGGAAGTAGTGGATTCTTGCGTAGGTAGTATTACCTCATCTCCTGAATTTGCTTCCAGAGATGGAGCGTCTACTACTTCCGCTTCCAGGCCACTGTTTCCTACTATCATTTCGTGAGAATGCGCCTGTTTAGCCAATTGGTATTCTGACTTCCAGGTTTGCCCTGCCCACACTACGCCAACCCCTAAAGAGGCCAGTAAGAGTATGTACCTCAGATTGGGGAGGTTTCTTGGGATAAGTACCAGCAAGAGACGAGCGACAAGAGAGATCAAGGTAAACTGCCAAATGCTGTGAATCAGCGTCCACCCTAATGCCTGTCCGTAAGGGACTGATGTTAACCACTGTAAACTATCCATCGGGATTCTGTTTTTTATTCTCCAACCATTGTTGCAAAGTATCCAGTTCTTCGGAAGAGACTTCTTCCTGCCCAAGTGCGTGCATCATAAGCTTCATGGCTGACCCTTTGTAGGCAGTCTTCAATAACCTCTGCACAAGGTTTTGCTGAATCTGCTCCTCTCTGGGTACTGCCCTATATAGATGAGACTTCCCTTCCTTTATCCGCTCTACCAGCTTCTTTTTTGTCATTCGCTGGAGAACCGTCAGAACGGTGGTATAGCCTACTTCTCTCTGTTCACAAATCTTTTCATGAACGAGACGCACACTGGCAGGTTGGTGTTCCCACAAAATTTGAAGGATCTCCAACTCTGCATCTGATGGCTGAAATGTTTGTATTTCTTCCATAATTGGTGAATCAGTTTTCGCTCTGCAGAAGCGAAATACACAGGATGATCATCTTAACAACAGCAATATATACGACAACTGTAGTAGATCCAAATTTTTCTACTACAAATGTAGTAAGTAAGGGGAATTTCTTCCTGAAACCCCTGGATTACTTACAAATGAATCTGAAGAATTTATGCACGCAAAGCCGCGAAGGCGCAAAGAGAAGATAAATTAGGCTGTTACTCTTTTTTAGTCAACCACCTTAATACATTTAGAATAAAGTCCTCATTTTGGGTCGCATAGGGATTATTAAAGCCCATTTTTCGCTTATCTACAGAAACCTGGGCAGTGAACATAGCAGCTTCTGTAAAAAAGGCAGCTCTACCCTCTCCAAATTCGAGTATTCCACCAAATAAAAACTCATCTACCGGCTTAACCACTGTTAGGCTATCAAACTCCCATGCTTCTTCGGGTAACAAAACAGTTTGGTCTGACTGAAAATGGGCAATAGGTATGGCATTCTCAGGCAGTTTAAGCGCTGAACCCGTAAAAGCAACCAAGGAATCTATGTCTTCTGTTACCGGAGAATCCAGAAGCGTTCCATTCCCCTTGGTGTATACCTCAGGAGGCCATGTCCTCTCCTGCTTCATCACAAAGCAGTCTTCGTACTCCACTCCAAAGGCTTTCCCCAAGTTTATGGCAGCCCCACCAAAGGGCATATGATCTGCGATCAACAGCAGGGCACCCCCATCTCTCACCCACTTAGCCAGCAGCTGTATCTCTTCGTCAGTAAAGGCACTAAAAATGGGCCGCTTCCATCCTTCTTCATTATCAGGATGAATGGGATTGGAAATCACCAGTATATCCAGCTTGGCTAACTCTTTCTCAGTAAAGCTAGAAACAGATACTGCCTGATACCCATCTGCTGAGACCAACCTACCAAAAGCATTAAATCTCTCTTCCAGGGTATGGAAATTGAAGTGCCCAGCATCTATTCCTACCACAGGGCCTTCCCCTAAATCATAAGTGGGGTTTGAAACCTCTATCAGGATTTCCTGATCGGCTACCTGTTGGCTATAAGCTGTTACGCTGATAGCCATTAAGATAAAAATTACGAACCTCTGGAGAATTCTCATAAAGACTAGTATAGGGTGATAGTATCTCAATAAGAAAAAATCCTCTCGTATTTCCTCTCCATTTGGCGAAAATATCTTCCTCCAAAATAAGAACATGCTTAGGGAAGGAAGACCAAAAAAATGATAACTTGGGATCCTAACGTCAAATTCTTTATCTCACTTTTGCTTTGAATACTCCTACGTCTCCTCAAAAATGGTATGAGCGAATCCCACATGCCGTTACCATTCTTTTTGGGATCATCATTCTGGTTACCATCATGACATGGTTCATTCCTGCAGGGAGTTATGAGCGCGAATTGGTAGATGGAAGAAACAGGGTGATCCCCGGCTCTTACCACGAGCTTCCCTCTTCTCCCATTGGGTTTCTCGACATGTTTGTTGCCATCCCGCTTGGCTTCAGGGCAGCGGTTGACATCATCTTCATCGTGCTTTCTGGAGGGATTATGTTTGGGTTGATGGAGAAATCTAGGGCAGTAGAAAACAGCGTAGGTTCACTGGTGAAATTGATGGGGCCTGAAAAGAAATACTTACTGGTCGTAATTATGACCTTTGTATTTGGCTTCCTGGGTGTGGCAGTAGGATATGAGAATAACATAGCCATGGTCCCCATAGCCGCCGTGTTAAGTCTGGCCATAGGAGGGGATCTGATCCTCGCCGCTGGCATATCTGTTGGAGCTATGACGGTGGGCTTTGGTCTTTCTCCTATTAATCCCTACACCGTAGGAACAGGTCATAAGCTGGCGGAGCTCCCTTTGTACTCTGGCTTATATTTAAGGTCTATTCTGTGCTTTATCGGCCTCAGTTTAATGGCCTGGATGAATGTGCGCTACCTGAAGAAGATCATAGCTAACCCAGACAAAAGCTTAGGCAAAGGCCTGGATGAGGAAGGGATGAATCTATCCAAGCCCATATCTTCTTATTCCATGACCCCACAGAACTGGGGGGTACTCTTGATCTTTCTTACGGGAATCGCAGTTATTCTCTATGGGGTAAAACAGTATTCCTGGCACATCGTAGAGCTATCTGCTATTTTCTTAATAGTAGGATTGGCGTCAGGTATAATCTCTGGTATGAGCGCCAATAAAATAAGCGAAACAGTGCTGGAGGGAATTAGCAAGGCAGCTCCAGGAGCATTTATGGTGGGCTATGCGACTACCATCAAGGTACTCATGGAAAAAGGCCTTATAGCTGATACCATCTCAAATACCCTTGCCCAGATGTTGGAAGGGCTTCCTCTATATGCCGCCGCCATCAGCATGTCTCTCTCCCAATGCGTCATCAATCTGTTTATCCCTTCAGGTAGCGGACAAGCATTAGCCACTCTTCCAGTCATGCTGCCTCTTGGAGAAGTGTTGGGGCTTACCCGACAAACCACCATCCTAGCCTTTCAAATAGGGGACGGCGTTACCAATCTCATCAACCCTACCTTGGGCGGACTCATAGCTATGCTAGCTTTGTGTAGAGTCCCATTAGATAGGTGGCTGAGATTCATTTTTCCCCTGATGCTGATGATACTCGGCATCTCATGGGTGGTCCTCATGGTTGCAGTTGCCATTGGATATAGCTAGTTTCGATAGACCATTATGACTATGACAGCACAGGACATTCTCACCAAACTCGTTTCTTTCCCCGTTTTCGGAGGAGAAAGTAACCTTAGTATTATCCATTGGATCAGAGACTACATTCAGTCTCATGGCATAGAGCCTACCCTGGTACCCAATGAGGAAGGAACCAAGGCTTCTCTCCATTGTAGAATAGGGCCGGCTGTGGATCATGGCGTCATTCTTTCTGGGCATACAGATGTAGTACCTGTTGCAGGGCAGGAATGGGATACAGATCCTTTCTTACTGACAGATAAGGGAGATGGAAAGCTATACGGAAGAGGAAGCTGTGATATGAAGGGTTTCATCGCCTGTTGTCTGGCGGCTCTTCCTGAGATGATAAAAGCAGATCTGAAACGTCCCATCTATTTTGCTTTTTCATATGATGAAGAGATCGGATGCTTATCTGCTCCCGAATTGGTAGAACACATCAAATTTACCTATACAGAAACACCCAAGTTTGCCCTCATAGGAGAACCGTCTCTCCTTCAACCCATAGTAGGTCAGAAAGGAATCACCGTTTATCATACCTACGTAAATGGATCTGCCGGTCATAGTAGCCGCATCCGTCAGGAAGTAAGTGCTATTCATGAGTCAGCCCGACTCATTCTTTGGATAGAGAACAAAATGAATGAGCTAGTGGAGAGTGGCCATATAGATGAACGTTTTTCGCCTCCACACTCTTCCCTACATTCTGGTATCATCAAAGGCGGGATAGCCCATAACGTTATTTCTGACAAGGCTGACTTTGTTTGGGATGTACGTAATATTCCCATGGATAAGGTGTCTGATATACGTGCTGCTTTTGATGCGCACTGTGCCGAGCATGAAGAAAAACTAAGAAAGGTCTTCCCGGAATTCAAGATTACCACAGAAGTCCACCATCCTCCTGTTCCTCCCCTGGACACTACCCTGGACCAGGAGATAGTTCCCTGGATACAGCAACTCAGTGGGAATGAAGAGCTGGGAACGGTTTCCTATGCAGCAGAAGCGGGCCAGTTTGCCGAAGGAGGATTTCAGGCTGTCATTTGTGGTCCCGGCTCCATAGAGCAGGCGCATAGAGCCAACGAATTCATCGCCGTTGAGCAGTTGGAGAAGGGCGTGGAGATGATAGAAAAATTGATCCTTCAGATGGCAGGCATGAAAGCTGAAATGGCTTAATCAGCTGGAAATGGCATAATTCTGATAATATCTGAACTTAACCTCCATTCATACGTAATTCAGTAATATAAGCGAAGGGGAACTATCAATTATACCTTTCCTGATAAGCCAACAGTACATTTTCCTTTCTCACGCAATTAATAGAAGAAAAGAAAATGCGATCTATTTAACACATTCACGTCAAACTCCCTATTCGGTTAACTGTAGAATCCCGAAGGTAGAAACTCGTTGTTCTCTACCCAACCCCTGCCATTAATTGGCATGATCATGAGTTGTTAGCAGTGAACATTATTGAATAGCAACCTCTCACAGTTTTTAACAGCCTAAAACCATTCACACAACCATGAAAGCTCATACCTACAGAAAATTGACTCTCTTCGTCTTGTCTATGGTCATGACGGGAATGTTCCAACTACACGCTCAAAATGAAAGAGACTACCGTTGGAAAGTTCAAAACAATCGTGGAGACCGATATGAAGGAAGGTATACTACTCCTTCCCCTTATCGGGACCTAACACTCCTGGCCTACTATGCCGGGATAAAGCCCTACAGCTTTAATGCTGGGCAGAAACTTTCCGTCCATTTCTATTCTCCTTACCAGGCTCCAGCTTACCTGAAAGCAGAGGAATTGAACATCAGAAGCAGGTACTGGATGCAAACCAAAGAGGGAATAACAAATTATGGATGGAATAGCTACCGAAACTGGAATGTAGACAGCTACCTGAGAGAGGGAAGGGTAACAGCCGGTAACCTGGGTATTACAGCGAGGGTAAAAATGGGATCTTTCTATGGAGAACATTATTTACCAGTTATCCTGAATCAGGAAGGTCTACCTAGTAGAATCACCCAGTACCGAGTGTATTTCAGGAACAATTTCCATATGGAAAGAGGGATAGTCAGAATATACCCAGGTCTGGCAGGAGAAGAGGGACCAACTGAAAAAAAGTTGTTGGGAGATCCTATCAGCATTAGCCGAAGAGCCGCAGGAGGCATATTCAGTCTGCCATTGGATCAAAATCGGTTAGGTACGTATACCGGATGGATCAATGTTCAGATAACCTACAAAAAGTGGAATCAGGCAGGGACTTATACAGAGGTGTATTCCCTGTACCACCCAGGATGGTTTAAGTAAGTAGTAGTTGTATATATACGTCAATGCAAACCCTTAATCTGTACAGATTGAGGGTTTCTTTTTGGTGCCTAGTACATTTCTTCCACTGCCTTCTGAAACCGCTCCAGGATCTTGGGTCTATTTAACTTATACGTATAGGTCGTCAACCCATTTACCGGAGACAATTCTTCATGGAATAAGGAGAATTCCCTGATCCGCTGAAAGTTGGGGAGTTTCTCATTGATCTTCTCTAATTCCTGAGAAATTTTCTCCTTTATCTTAATATTCAAGATCATGTATTCCGGACTGGTCCAATGAATCTGCTCATCCATAGCCCATGCTTGAAGGCTATCAAAATCAGGTCTGATGAGGGCAGTAATAAAGGGCCGCTGAAATCCTACCACCATGCTCTGGTCAATGAATTCTGATTCCTGTAGGTAGTTCTCCAAAGCCAAAGGAGCAATGTATTTCCCCGCCGATGTTTTGAAAATATCCTTCTTCCTGTCGGTAATCTGGAGAAATCTTTTGGCAGTCCATTTTCCCACATCTCCTGTTCGGAACCATCCGTCTGTGGTAAACACTTTAGCGGTCTCCTCAGGACGTTTGTAGTAGCCTTGCATGACATTAGGTCCTTTCACCAGGATTTCTCCCTCTCCTTCCTCATTAGGCTGGTCTATCATTACACTTACCCCAGGTACCGGGAGCCCTACAGTGCCCAGCTTAAACATGCCCGGGCTAAACCTGTTGGCAGTAACTATGGGGGAGGTTTCTGTCAGTCCGTAGCCTTCCCGAATTTTTACCCCAGCTGTAGCAAAAATCCTGCTCACGTCTGGCTTAAGGTAGGCTGCCCCTGAAAACACAGCTTTTAAGGAGCCTCCTGTAAGCTTCCTGAAACGGTTAAACACCAGCAGTCTGGCTACTTGCTGCTCAAACCAAAATACGGGTCTTACCTTGGCTCCCTCCCTATATCTTCTTCCAATCTTTAGAGCCCAATTCACCAGCATCCTCACAGGAAGAATTTGTTGATTCTTCCAATGCTGAATATTCTCCACCATCTTTTCCAATATTCTGGGGACAGCAGAAAAGTATTGAGGTTTCACATGCAGGAAGGCCTTGGTGAGATCATTTTCTCCCGGTAAATACAAACTAGCGCCTGAAGCCAGATAAGCGTATACAGCCATCCTTTCCAATACATGACTGTAAGGGAGAAAACTCAAGCAACGCTGTTGATGTAGCTCCGGAAGTACTATGAGGGAAGCCTTTACATTTGAAGCCAGGTTTTGGTGAGTAAGCATCACCCCCTTAGGCTGGCCAGTAGTACCAGAGGTATACATAATGCTACATAAATCTCCAGGCTGGATAGAGGGATCTTCTAGTCTCTCTCTGGAAATCCTTTCTTTCAAAAGTAACTCAGGGGTGAAAATCGACTTTCCTTTTCTTTCAAGCGCATGTACATGCAGGCCCATACGGGGTCCTTCCGGGAAAAATTTGGCAATCTCCTCCTCAGAGAGAAAGATACATACTTTGGCTTCTGATTCTTCCAGAATGGACCTGAAAGCTTCCAGGTTGTAGGACATGTGGACAGGTACTACGATTATGCCCATAGATTGAGCTGCCGCATCCATTAGCACCCACTCTACCCTGGCCCTGTTAGGCATGTAGATAAACTTATCTCCTTTTTCTAGTCCCCAAGCCTGAAATTTCTGTTGGTAACAGCCTATAGCATCCAAGCAGTCCTGGCTACTTAGCTTAACCCATCTTTTACCATCCTGATACACAATGGACTTCTCATTGGCTACCACTCTTGCCTGGTAGCTAAATACATCAAATGTTCTTGTCCAATTCATGTGTCGCTGTCATAGGGGTTACTGCCTTGTCCATTAACTCATAGAGCTTCTCATGGTATTCCGCAAAGTCCGGTAGGTTGTTATGACCTGCTCCCGGAACGGTGTAAAGGTGAATCTTGTCTGGATCTATCTCTACTAACTTCTGACTTTGGTCAATGGGAATCAGCCAGTCTTTATCTCCATGTATGATGTGCGTTTCTGCCTTCATACTCTTGAGAAACTGGTCAGTTCTAATCTGATATCGGAGAATCTCTTTTAGCGGCAAAAAGAATAGATACCTCCTGATGTTATGCTTGAAGCTGTAGTAAGGAGAATCCAGAATTAACATAGCCGGCCTGTTCCAGGAGGCTACTCTGGCAGCTATTCCTGAACCTAGCGATCTTCCATACACCACTATCTGGGATTCTTCATACTGCTCTGCCAGCCATTTATACAGATGCTGAGCATCACTGTAGAGAATGTGTTCCTTCCTCTTTCCAGTACTCTTGCCAAAGCCTCTGTAGTCCAGCATGAAAAAATCATAGCCATTCCCCAGGAAGTCCTTAGCAAACTTTCCCCACCCTTTTATGCTTCTTGAGTTTCCTTTTAAGTAAAAAATAACCCCCCTGCTGTTGGGTACTTTGAAAAATACACTATTGATCTTGCCGCCATCTTCCATCTCAAAGGTATGTTCTTCAAAGTCAAAGGGATACTTATAAGAGAAGCCCGAAGGGAGAATTTCTGGTCTGAAGAAGAACAGATGTTGGAAGAATAAAAAGAAGAAAAAGAGAAAGAGATAAACTCCTCCTAAGAGTAAGAGTACGGTAGTGATTAGTCCCATTGCATTAGCCTTCCTTTATAAGTTAGGAGGCTTCTCTCAGATACCCAAATTTTTAGGGCTTAAAGAAGACTGTCCAGGGCAGTTTGATATTCATCAAAGCGGGCCAGGTTTTTATGCTGACCTCCCGGTATGAGGAAGAAGTCATCTGAAGTTTTGAGAAAGGGTTTAAGTCGCTCAGCAGAACTTAAAGGCACAATTCTATCATCCGTCCCCTGGAAAATATAGGCTTTCTCCATGGTTCTGTTGGCCAGGTTTTCATAGACTGGAACCTTAAAAGGGATTTCCATGGGAAAGAGGATAGGAAAGCGCTTATGGGTAATGTCATTAATGCTATAAAAGGGCGTTTCCAGCATTAGAGATTTAGCCTCGTGATGGGTAGCCAGGTAGGAGGCGGGCCCACTCCCCATAGATCTTCCATAAAGGATGATTTCCTCTTTCTCATACCTGCTTTCTGCCCAGGAATATGCCAGTTCTGCGGCCCGATACAGACCTTGTTCAGAAGGCTTACCTTCGGATTTTCCGAAACCCGGATAGTCTACCATCAATATGTCATATCCCCTTCCGGTAAAATCACCCGCATGTTTCCCCCATCTTTGAAGGTCATCTGCGTTACCATGGAAGTATAAAATCAGTCCTTTGACTTCATCTGTGGAGGACGGAAAATAAAGGGCATGCACTTCCCCTTCTACATCTGTTAGCCAAACTTCCTGAAAGGCTTGGTCAAACTGAAAGGGATAGGTCTCTGGAAGGCGTGTAGGTAACAAAACCAGTTTGCTTACATTCAGGTAAGCTACCAGAATCCATACACCATATATGAGCAGGCCGACCACTAACATGTTCAAAAATCTACTTTGAAACACTTGTTTAGGATATTCTCAGGACAAAGATAGAGGGTTCTACACAATCTACCTAACAATAAAGGGGCTTGATATTGCTATCAAACCCCTTTTAGATTAGTGGATCAATTCAGTTACGATACTTCCCTTTCTATTTTATCCCCTTTCGGATTTATCTCCTTCAGTATCGCTTTGAGGGTAGCCAGTGCCTGCCCACGTTTTTCCAGGTCAAGATCATCCAGTTTTCCCAGATGTCTCAGACGAAAAAAATCGATGGCAAAGACTTCCAATTGGTTATGAAGCTCTTGCATACTCATACAGAATCTAATTTAAAGATTGCACGAAAATTGGCGGGTAGAGACAATACGGGCAGAGGTTGTGTTTAATATAGCACAAAATGAACTCTACTCAAAATATGAACACAATGTATAGAACCTAAAATTAAATATTTCTATGGATTGTTATAAGTGGTAGAATTTAAGGTCTTAATGGGAATTAAATAGGGCCTTTCCTCTAATGAAAAATTCTATTTCAAAACTAGCCTCAGGAGAATGGGAGAATTTCCTGTTTCATGACTCCCAGGCCTTCTATCCCTAACTCTATCTCTTCTCCACCTTTGAGGTATCTGGGAGGTTCATACCCCATGGCTACTCCGCTGGGTGTTCCGGTAGAAATGATGTCGCCCGGAAGAAGACTCATAAACTGGCTTACATAATGCACCAGAAATGGGACCTTGAAGATCATATCATCAGTGTTACTGTCCTGTAGCTTCTCCCCATTTACTGTTAACCACAAATTCAGCGAATTAGGATCCGTGATCTCATCTTTAGTGGCTATAAAGGGACCCAGAGGGGCAAAGGTATCTGCACTCTTCCCCTTTACCCATTGCCCTTTTCGTTCCAACTGAAACTCACGCTCACTGTAATCATTATGGATGGTATAGCCTGCCACATGATCCATGGCATTCTCCTCAGACATGTAGGTAGCTTTCTTCCCAATGACAATAGCTAATTCCACCTCCCAGTCTGTCTTCTCACTTCCCTTGGGAATCATCACCTGATCAAAAGGGCCACAAATGGCAGAAGTAGCTTTGAAGAACAAAATGGGCTCCCGAGGGATTTTAGCCCTCGCCTCAGCAGCATGCTTAGCATAGTTCAGTCCTATGCACACAATTTTGGAAGGTCTGGAAAGTGGACTTCCCCATCTGACATTTTCAGGAACTATGGGACAATCTTCCAAATGAGTAGATAGCCAGCCTGCCAGTTTTTCTATTCCACCCGTTCCAAAGAAAGCCTCATCATACTGCTGCCCAAAGGCTGATACATCTCTCCTGTTTCCATCCTGGTCTATGATTCCGGGTTTTTCCTGACCTTCCTGGCCAAATCTGATAAGTTTCATGTTGATATATTGAGAAATCCTCCGTCTATGGGGAAATTAGATCCTGTGATAAAACTAGCTTCGTCTGAACATAGGTACAAGGCCAGCCAGGCTATTTCTTCCGGTTTGGCCATTCTGCCTATGGGTTGGGTTTTAGCGAGTTGGTCATACATCTCTTCTTCCTGTCCTGGGTAGTGCTTAGCCAAATAGCCATCTACCAGGGGGGTATGAACCCTGGCTGGAGAAATAGCGTTACACCTGATCCCTTCCTGCACATAATCACGAGCCACAGTAAACGTCATGTTAAGCACAGCTCCCTTGCTCATGGAATATCCGAATCTGTCAGGTAAGCCAGTGGTAGAAGCCACAGAAGCCATATTCAGAATTACCCCCTGCTTCTGCTTGCGCATATGAGCAATAACCGCATACATGCCATTATAAACGCCCTTGATATTGACTTGAATCACCTTGTCCAGATCTTCCTCTGTGGTGGTATGAAGATTCCCTATCTGAGCGATACCCGCATTATTTACCAGTATGTCTATCCGTCCCTCCATTCTACCAATCTCCTCACAAGTCTGGATCACCTCAGCTTGCTGACTAATGTCCACCTTCCATGCTTTGGCCCTTCCGCCTGAGGTCATGATAGCAGAAGCCACCTGCTCTGCTTCAGTCAGATTTATATCCATGATATGAACACTGGCACCCGCCTGAGCAAAAACCTGGCAGATTTTCTCTCCTATCCCATTTCCTCCACCAGTAATGATGGCCACTTTTCCACTGAGTGAGAACATGACTTTTTAAGGGAATAGAGACATTAAAAAGGTAAGACAACCAATAAAAAACCGTTGCACCTTGTGGGTACAACGGCGAAACAGCCCATGTTCATCGCCAAATAAAGTGGGCACAACTAATAACGTAAAATTCCTGTTGCCTTACAAAAATGTTTAGCGAAAGTTGGATAATACGTAATAAATTCTTTCATTTACATAACACTGTAACAATTTATTACGAATGGGAATCAGAGAAAGAAGACAGAGAGAAATTGAAGCGGTAAAAGCGCATATCTTGCAGGCAGCCAGGGACATAGCCCTAAAAAAAGGATGGCCCACAGTATCCATACGTAAAATCGCTGAAATCATTGAGTACACGCCCCCTGTAATATATGAGCACTACAAAAACAAGGAAGCAATTTTAGCAGCATTGGAAAGTCTAGGCTTTGAAGAGCTTAAGAAAAAACTGGATGATGCTGCAAGAGAAACCAAAGAAGCTGATAAGCAGTTGAAAAAGTTATCTCTGGCTTACTGGAATTTTGCTTTTGAGTTCCCGGAACTGTATCAGGTTATGTACAATCTGGAAGGAACGCAGTCCGCTTCCCCTAACCATCAAGCCATACGCGAAAGTGGCAATGCCGTCATAGAAACCCTCCGCTACCTACACACCTTTCCTGCACAACGTGAGTCTATCTTTTTCAATTGGTGGTCGCTCGCCCACGGATACGTTTCCCTGGTCATGTCTGGCCAACTTCCCGGCATGCAGGACCAGATGAAACAGTACTTCCTGGATGCAATAGAGAGGTTACAGGCGGGTATGAGTTAATGGTCTAAGCCTATCAAGAGAGATTCTCCTTCATTTTCTCGAGTTCTTCAGCTTCTATCTCTCTCTTAAAAAGGAAATATAAATCTAAATGATCTGAAGGGGCTTTATAGCATCCAATGCCATTAACAAAATGGTTGGCTAAAGCAGTCATTTCCCAACCAGAATATTCATCTGCATGCAGTAGGCCAGTATACATTTGTTCGTATCCTCTTTCTTTTCCAAAAGCTAGAATTTTGTCCATATCTTCCTTTACCTTTTCAGGTATGGAAGAGTTATCCCATGACCACCTCCAGGTATCAGTCTCAAAAGAAAAAGAACCTACAAAGACGTACATGAAATGGACTTTTCTATTTTCATATGTGAAGGTGAAGACATTTAAATCCTGGTCATAAAACCAATTTGGTCCTAGGTCTAACTTGTATACTTTGAAGAATTCGTCCTGAAGTTCTTGAAGCTCTTTAAAGCACTTATTTCTAAAAAGAATAAATGATTCTCCAGCCATAATTCCAGGTTAACTTACTACTTCCCATGTGTCATATAAACAATTTGTTTCTCGCGTGTATCATAAATGGCTTCGAAAACACCCCCAACTTTATTCCTGGATAGGGTCCCAAAAATTACCCAGTATCCATCAATAAAATGAAGCTGAAAAGGTCTTTGCTTATTTATGTTCCACCAACCATAAGTTTGGTATAGCTTTTCCTTAAGGACCTTTAACACCTGTGCCCTTCGAATGATATGAAGATCCCCTTTTTCAGTGATGTAGGACTCAATCGCACTATTCTGCAGATAATCTGCCAACAGCTTTTTCGCTGTGAGTAAGGATTCATTTTGATCTTGTGAACACAAGGAAATAAATCCAAAAAGTAGCACGATAGATAATAAATAACGTCCCATACATTCTCAATTTAGGCAATCATATTTCTTATCTTTTTTTTAATCTTCAAAAGTTATCCCTTTCACATAATTCATCAGCTCCACATGAACATTGAACGTTTGAGGGAAGTCTTCCAGCCGTCTGGCTACATTGCTCAGGACCACCAAGCTAATACCTGTTTGAGGATGATAGTAGGAGGCAGAGACAAAACCCGGTGCGTACCCCAAGGCCCCAATCTGGATGTCATTTTCTCCCTCAAGGAAAAGTAAGCCATACCCGTAGTCTACTTCTTCAAAAATAGGGTGATTTCTGGTGGCATAGGCTATCTTCATCAAGCTCAGGGTGGAGTCCTGAACCAGCTTGCCAGAATGCAGCAAATAGTTCCATCGGTTCACGTCATGTAGATCCGAGATGAAACTTCCCGCCGCTGCATAATTGCGTAGGCTTCGACTGCTTTCTACCTCTTGCAAATCATCATTAGCTTCTCCATATCCCTTCACAATGCTGTCCTTGTAGTTGGTTTCTGGGTGATGAGTATTGGGTAGCTTGTATTCGGCAAATAAGTCTTCCGATAACTCTTTAAAATAACTACCTGTAACCTTCTCCAGAATTCCAGCCAGTAAATCATACCCTAATTGAGAATATTGAAACTGACTACCCGGCTCGAATGCTAAAGGTTCATCAATGGCTACTATTCCATGGGTATGGGTCAATAAATGATGAATTGTGACTATCTCCGTCCAGTCTGAAGGAATATCTTCTAGGTATTTTCCTATGGGATCAGTTAATTGAAATCTACCTTTCTCCCATTCTCTTAGTACTAGTACAGCTGTTATCTGTTTGCTTATAGACCCTATCACAAAAAGATCCTTTGGATGTAAATCCACTTCTTCTTCCAGATCTGAGTACCCAAGCATTTTCGAATACAAAACCGTGCTATCTATCGTAACCAATACTCCGCCATTAAAGTCAGGATGAGTAGACATGATAGAATCAATGGCTAATCTGTAGGTTTCAGCCACATCCACTTGGCCCTTCCTCTTTGTACCACACGAAAGTATTACAAGTGAAGCCCATAATAAGGAAAAGTATTTACTGATAAGAAATGAAGGTAAAAATCGATGTTTAGGCTGATAACTTCTCATGATTATTCCGAAATAATGCGTCTCACATAACATGTAGAACTCCTCTCTAGTGAGTTCTCCTTCTAAGAAAGAAAGGAAATCAGTCGATTTTACCATCCTAACAGCGTCATAATTTATTTGTTAAAAATTTTGTAAAAAAACCTTCCTTTTCTTGGAACCATTCCTCACATTTGTCGTTATGGAAACTGAGGAATCCAGTAAAGTTTCCAAAGTGAGTAACCCAAGATGAGAGAAAGAATCCTTGAACAAGCGACTTCGCTGTTCATGAAATGGGGTATAAAAAACATTACCCTTGACGAGATAGCGAAGGGCCTAGGCATCTCCAAGAAAACGATTTACCAATATTTCGAGAATAAGGGCAAGCTGGTCTATGAGGTCAGCAAAGCCCATATGCTGGAAGAGGAAAGAGAAATCAAAGAACTCACTGCAGAATCAGCTAATGCCATAGACGAACTGGTAAGGTTGGTTCAGTGTATGACCAGAGGCCTGAATGAGGTAAATCCCCAGGTGGTTTACGAGGTAAAGAAGTACTACCCTGAATCCTGGAACCTTTTCGAAGAACACAAAAAACACTTTTTGGAAGGCCTGGTAAGGCATAACCTTCAGCAAGGAATTGAAGAAGGGCTATTCAGACCTAGCCTGGATGTGGAGATTATTACCAGAATGCGCCTTGCCCAAATAGAAGTAGGTTTTGATGAGAAGTTCTTTCCACCTGGAAAATTTGACTACAGGCAGGTGCACATCCAGATGTTTGAAACCTACCTCTATGGCATTGTTACTGAAAAGGGGAGAAAGCTTCTTGAAGAATATTTAGAGCGGTACGCCACTGTCATCCAAAAGCTATGATCTACCAAAGAATCATTATCATCGACAAAACTTTCAAGTCAAAAGCCCTTCCGGGGTAATTATAGTACGAAACCAAACACACGTAACATAGATGTATATACCTTATCGAAACATTACACACATGCTACTGACGCTTATTGGCTGTCTGTCCATGTCTGTGCTTTCTGCCCAAAGCATGAGCCTGGAAGACTGCATACAGTATGCGTTAGAACATCAAAACAGCATTCAAAATGCCCGTTTTGATGAATACATAGCAGAGAAACGGGTGGGAGAAATCCTCAGTACAGGACTCCCCCAGGTAGAAGGACAGGCTAGCGTTCAAAACAACTTTTCGCTGCCTGTCTTTGTGCTTCCAGGACCTGATGGAGGGGTGAGTGAAGTTACCTTTGGCTTGCCATGGCAGGCTACTGTAGGCGCTTCCGCCAACCAGTTGGTCTTTGATGGAACCTTCTTTCTTGGCGTCAGGGCAGCCAGGATCTTTGTGGAAATATCTGAGAAAAGTCTTAACAGGACCCAGGAAGAAATAGCTTATCGGGTTTCTCAGGCCTATTATCAGGCCCTTTCTGCCAAGGCACAACAAGATCTTATCAGTGCCAACCTGAACAGGGTGGATAGGTTATGGAAGGAAACCCAGATACTGTTTGAAACAGGTTTTGCAGAAAAGATTGACGCAGAAAGACTTGAAATCAATCATAACAGCCTGGAGATCCAGTTGAACAGAATTGAGCGGTTGTCAGAAACTACCACAGATCTTCTCAAGTTCCAGATGGGAATGCCCGTAACAGAGCCGCTTACCTTACTCACTGAGAGTACAGAAAGATCAGCCGAAACACCCCAACTGGAAAAGGTAGAAGAGTTTGACCTGAGTCAGAGAATAGAGTATCAAATTCTTGAAACTCAAAGAGAACTGGAAACCTACAATATGAAAAGGTATCAGGTAGGACACTTACCCAGCTTGTACGCCTTTGCCAACTACAGCTGGAATAAGCAATGGGACTTCAATGTAGACAGCATAGACGTAAACTACACCAATGGAACGGTAGGGCTGCAGCTCAACATTCCCATATTTGATGGATTTAGGAAATCACGTCTTGCCCAGCAGTCTAAGCTAGCCATCAAGAAGATTGACAACGACCTGGAAGATTTTGAGAATGCCACAAGAATGGAATTGAAAAATTCTCACAGGTCGTATCTGAATGCATGGCAATCTTTAGAATCCTTAAAGAAAAATAAGGCCTTGGCTGAGAAGGTATTCAACATAGCCACTACCAAATACAAGGAAGGAGTAGGCTCAAGTCTGGAACTGAATGATGCAGAGAATACCCTAAAGGAATCAGAAGCCCAGTATGTTAATGGCTTATTTGAATATTACCTGGCCAGACTGGACTGGCAAAAAGCCAGAGGAGATTTATCAAAATATCACAGAGAATAAACAAAACCTATATCTACACATGAGAGTTACCGCAGTCATCATACTAACAAGCTTCCTGCTGGCCGCCTGTGGAGGGGGTGAACCCACTACCCTGGCTGGAAAAAAAGCCAAGCTGGAGGAACTGAAAACACAACTTCTCACCATTAGTGAGGAAATAGCAGGTCTGGAAACTGAAATCACAGAAATGGATCCAGAGCTGAGAGATAAGGAGAAGCAAGCCCTGGTTTCTATAGATGAAGTAGAAACAGAAAGTTTCTCACATTATGTGGAGGTACAGGGAATAGTGGAGTCCAACCAAAACATCATGGTAAGTCCAAGTACATCGGGCAGCATTACCGGAATTTATGTAAAGGAAGGGCAGTACGTAAAAAGAGGCCAGAGACTGGCAAAAATAGATGATGCCATCATGAAGGCTAGCCTGGACGAGTTGAATACTCAAACAGAACTCGCTCAGATTCTTTATGACAAGCAGAAGAGACTTTGGGAGCAGGAAATAGGAACAGAGATTCAGTACCTGACAGCTAAAAACCAGTTGGAAGGCCTACAGAAAAGGCAGGAGACCCTAAAAGAGCAGTTAGCACTAACCGTGGTAAGTGCACCTATCAACGGATATGTAGATGAAGTTAATCCCAAAACAGGAGAGATGGCTTCTCCTGGAATGCCTATGTTCAGAATAGTGAATGGCAGAGATCTTTCATTAAAGGCAAACCTTTCTGAACTGTACATTTCCAATGTAGGCAGAGGGGATTCCGTAAACATCTACTTCCCTACCCTAAATAAGAATCTGAAGACGCGCATTAGCGCAGTAGGTCAATCCATAGATCCAAACAACAGAACCTTTACCGTAGAAGTAAAGCTTCCGAATAATCCTGACTTCAAGGCAAATATGTTTGGAGAAATGGCGATTCAGGACAAAGCCCTTAAGAACCAGGTAGTGATTCCGATTTCCATGGTACAGAAATCAGATGAAAGTGATTTTGTCTACACTGCCTCAAAAGACGGCGAGGGAAAGTGGAGAGCTAATAGAACTTCAGTAGCCACGGGACTCAACTATAAAGATGAGATCGTGATAGCATCAGGACTTCAGAAAGGAGATTACCTGATCACCGTAGGATTCCAGGATTTGAATGATGGTCAATTGTTAAACATCCAATCGGGACTGGCGGAGAGATAAGGAATGTTTAGCCGATCCGATTACCATTAAACCAACTCGACATGAAAAAAAGATCATTCAGAGAATTTGCCCCCTCCAGTTGGGCAATCGATAATCGAACGACGATCTTTCTGCTGGCCATCTTCGTGACCATCCTGGGAGTGGCTACCTATAATGGACTGCCTAAGGAGAATTTCCCGGAAGTTAAGTTCCCGGTCATTTATGTCTCTACGCCTTATCCCGGTACTTCAGCTCAGGACATTGAAAACCTGGTTACCCGCGAAATAGAAAAAGAGATCAAAGGGACTGAGGGGATCAAGAAGATCAACAGTACTTCTATCCAGGATTACTCCATGGTTTTTGTGGAGTTTGAGACGGGGGTAGAGATGGAAGAAGCCAAGCAGGATATCAAGGACGCTGTAGACAGGGCTAAGGGAGAGCTTCCTACTGACCTGCCTAATGAACCCAGTGTTACTGACATCAACTTCTCCGAGATTCCTGTCATGTTTATTAACATCTCAGGAAACTTTGATAACGTAACCCTGAAGAGATATGCGGAAGATATTCAGGATGAACTGGAGAAGCGAAAGGAAGTCCTGAGAGCTGATATCGTAGGAACCAGAGAGCGTGAGATTCAGGTGAATGTGGACCTGTTTAAAATGCAGGCCAACCGTATCACCATGAATGACATTGAACAAGCCATTTCCGGTGAGAATGTCATTATATCTGGTGGGGAACTGGACGTAAGCCAGCAAAAGATCGCCATCAGAGTTAACGGAGAATTTCAGGATGTACGTGAAGTTCAGAATCTGCTGATTCGTTCGGGTCAGGGAGATGTGGCTTATCTGAGAGAAATAGCTGATGTAAGAGACACCTTTGAGGACATAGAGAGTTATGCCCGTTATGAAGGAAATCCGGTGATCACCCTGAATGTGATCAAGAAAGCTGGAGAAAACCTGGTAATAGCAGCAGATGCCATTAAGGAAATTCTGGCAGAGATGCAGGAAAAGCAGTTTCCTGAAGGCTTGACCATTACAGTAACGGGAGACCAATCTCTACTGACCATAGGTATGTTGAATGAACTGACAAACACCATTGTATTCGGTTTCATTCTGGTAACCCTGGTCCTTATGTTCTTCATGGGAATCAGAGATGCGCTTTTCGTAGGATTAGCAGTACCGCTTTCTTCCTTCATCGCCTTCTTATTCATTCCATCATTGGGATATTCTCTCAATATCATCGTGCTCTTCTCCTTTATTCTCGCCATGGGAATAGTGGTAGATAATGCCATTGTGGTGATAGAGAACACCTACCGGATTTATATGGAGCAAGGGCTTCCCATAGTGTCTGCCGCCAAGAAAGCAGCCGGTGAAGTGATTGCCCCTGTATTTGCAGGAACCTTGACTACGGTATGTCCGTTTTTGCCTCTCTTATTCTGGCCGGGACTGGTAGGAGAATTCATGAAGTACCTCCCCGTCATTTTGATCATTACCCTCTTCGCCTCTCTATTTGTAGCCTACATCATTAACCCGGTGTTTGCGGCTTCTTTCATGAGAAAAGCTGGAGATCCTAAGGTGGCAAGGAAAAATGCCCTGATTTATGGTGGTATTGGCGTATTCCTGGGAATACTATTTCATATACCTGGAATTCCTGCCGTAGGGGGGCTTGCAGTTCTTGCAGGTTTTGTGGGGTACCTATATCAGGTTATTGTGATCAGAAAAGTAGATCCTAAAAAGTCAGCCAGGAATGGGCTTATTTTTATTCTGGGTGGGATAACCATAGGAGTTATTCTCATGCTGGACTCTACTCCTGCCATGGGGAATCTCCTCATCTTCATGGCCATTTTCGTGGTCCTATACCAGTATGCCATCATTCATGCGGTCAACTGGTTTCAGCAGAATGCTATTCCAGCCATCAAGAATGGCTATAGAAATATTCTTGCTTGGTCCATTGCCAAGACATGGCATAGCAATGTGGTCCTTTGGGGCTCCCTGGGTTTAGTGGTCATCTCCTTTATGATCTTTGGATCCAGAGATATCAGATTCGTTCAGTTCCCCGAACCAGATCCTAACTTTGTGTATGTCTATAATGAAATGCCGGGAGGTACGGATATTCAGGCTACTGACTCTGTAACCAAAGAATTGGAGAAGATCGTATACGCTACCCTGGGTGATGATAACCCCTTAGTGAAATCCATCATCTCCAATGTGGGGATAGGTGCCGGGGATGCCAACTCCTTTGACCAGGGGACATCCCAGCCTCACAAAGGGAGGGTAACCATTGAATTTGTGCAGGCTAAGGACAGAAAAGGAGCTTCTACCAAGAAGATTCTTGAAGATTTACGAGAGAATGTCAAGGGTGTCTATGGCACTAAAGTGACGGTAGATAGAGAACCTACAGGCCCTCCGGGGGCAGCACCTGTAGAAATCACCCTTCAGGGAGAGGAGTTTGCTGTGCTTATGGAAGAAAGTGCAGATCTGTTTCAGTTCCTGGACTCAGTGAACATAGAAGGGATAGAAAAACTAAAGTGGGATGTGGATGATAAGAAACAGGAATTCCTGATAGATATCAACAGACAGAAGGCGTCTGAGCTGGGAATCAGTTCAGGCCAGATAGGGATGGCACTTAGAGGAGCGGTTTTCGGATCTGAAGCTGCGCAGTTCAGGGACAGGGAGGATGAGTATCCCATCCAGGTAAGGCTAGCGAAAAAGTACCGTAATGACATCAACACCTTGATGAATATGGACATTCGCTACATGGATCAGTCTACGGGTTCTTTTAAATCAGTACCTATATCTGCTGTAGCAGACTTTACTTTGAGTTCTGACTATGGAGGGATTAACCGGAAAGACCTCGAAAAATCTGTTTCTATTTCTTCCAACATCCTTTCAGACGCCGACCCTAATGCCATTTTCATGGAGTTACGTTACTGGGTAAGTGTTTTTAAGAAACAAGGAAGAAACAGTCCCCTGGTAGATATTGAAGTAGGTGGAATTGTACTTGAGCAGCAAGATGAGATGGGATTCCTCTCAGGTGCATTTGGGATAGCCATACTGCTCATTTTTATGATTCTGGTTACTCAGTTTAATTCTTTCAGCAATGTACTCATTGTGCTAAGCCAGGTATTTTTAAGTGTGGCGGGAGTGTTCCTGGGATACGGACTTACAGGCATGGACTTCTCCATAGTCATGTCTGGAATGGGAATAGTGGTGCTAGCGGGAATTGTGGTAAATAATGGGATCATTCTCATGGACTTTTTCAGAATCATGGAGAAGGAAGGGAGAAGCCTTGAAGATTCTGTGATAGAAGGAGGGGCAGTAAGGTTTACTCCGGTTCTTCTTACAGCCAGTTCTACCATTTTAGGTTTGGTTCCTTTAGCGGTTTCCTTTAACCTGAATTTTGGGACGCTATTGTCCTCACTGGACCCACAAATCTTCTTCGGGGGAGATAATGCTGCCTTCTGGATGCCATTTTCATGGACCATCATTTTCGGGTTGGGATTTGCTACCTTGGTAACACTTCTGTTTGTACCAGTACTTTACTACCGAGTGATGAAGTTTACCAGATATATGAGTGAGCATCTGGGCTGGGGTTCATCCTCTGGCAATGAGGAGCCTGATGGTCAGGAAGAATCTATCGAGGAGGAGGAGTATCAGAATAATCGCGATAAGTACTTCCCGGATCAGGATGAGTCAGAAAATCCGGCACCGGCAGAGTATTTTGGATAGCTTCGCCTATCTAAATCAACATAAGAAAACAGGGCCTCCAGTTAATGGAGGCCCTACTAATTTTGCCACTTCAGGTCTGCTTAAGCTACCCAATTATATTGTAACTGAAGCTCCTTTCCCTTGACCTGATTGTACATCTTCACTACCTTTTTCAAGGTGTGACATTTCGTAACCGCAACACTGTTTGCATTCGCCAGTCCCACCTTATCAGCGATTTCGTCCATGTGGTATCCATCCATCCAGAGGTTCAGGATTTTCTTCCCTCTCTCAGGAAGTGTATCCATACAATGATCTACCAGTTCCCAGTCCAGCATTTCCTTCATGGGCTGATACCATACGTTCTCCAGATTCGTGATGTCTTCCAGGTAAGGTTGATTGGTAAGTTTTCTCATTCTGTCAATCACCCTAAATCTCATGGTTTGCTGAATAAATCCCACTGCTGATTTATCATGGCGAGATTCAAACTTGCCAAGTTTTACTAACTTGACGTACACTAGAAAGGCATCTGTGAAGATATCAGATACATCTTCCCGTGAAAGAAGTGTTCTATACCTTCTGTGATGACGTTCTACAAGATAAGACCAATTTGAAAACAGGAGGTTTATGGCTCTTTCTCCAGAAAATCCCCCTTTTCTAATGGCGAGTTCGAATTGAATGTGGCTGCTCATACATTGTTTTGTTTGCGATTAAACATTTGGCATTTAATGCCATTGGGGAGTAAACACGTTACAATAAGGTCAGATTTACTCAGGGGAAATGGGTCCGATTATTGGCGGGACGCTTTTAGGAAGTGAAAGGCACCTATTATATATTGAATAACCTGACTATTAGTAATTCTTAA
>JBCBKZ010000300.1:0-6615 GCA_038520955.1 Bacteroidota bacterium
GTTTTGAGGATGAAAATCGATTCTTGATTGATACCATACGAGGGATTTATGTTCCAAAAGATATACTAGACTGTTTCAATGAGATTGATGATTTTTGGGTTGACTCTGTAAAAATGGGGGTGAAAAAGTTATCAGAAGAGGAATTTACTGCTAGAACCCATCTTGGATTTGGAATGTGGATTCGGAATAATTGGCAATTATGGCGAGGATCTAGGTTATCTAAGTTTTTTAATGAGAAAGGAGTATACCATCCGGATAGTATGTCATGGATTATCCTACTCTCATATCATCGGTACCTAAACAATAAGAAGTTAAGGTTAGAAGAACAATTTGAGACTTACCAAGGCTATGACTAGTTTATTTTAAGTCTAACAAGAAAGAGGAAAAAGGAATTTATCCTTCTAACTCACAAAATCCCCTCCTTTACCAACCAATCATAATTATCCTTTACGCCCTTTTCCAGGGGAACATCTACCAAGCCGAATTCACGTTTTGCTTTCTCGTTGGAGAATCCATAGCCTTTACGGGTCATCATATCTGCCAGTTCTGGTGTGATGAGTGGCTCCTTTCCACTAATGGCAGCAGTTAGTGGCATGAGTTGACCGAGGATCCGAAACATGAATCTAGGTGCGACAGGAGGAAGAGGAATGTCCATGAGCCTAGCGGCTTCCTTGAAGTACTCGGACAGGTTAGAATTGACTCCGCTGAGGATGTACTTCTCTCCATCCTTTCCTTTGTCCACGGCAGCTATATGTCCTTTGACCACCTCACTCACGTGTACAAAATTATTCTCCCCCGGCGCCACAAAGGGCACCTCCTTATTTTTGAGCGCCAGGAAGATCTTTCCCCAATTATTGTTGTCATAGGGGCCCACGATGGAAGCAGGGTTAACGATCACCACCTTCATGCCCATGCCTCTGCCTTTTAGGGCTTCTTCTTCACCCTGAAGCTTAGTCTTTTCATAGTTAATAAAGGAATTCTGAGCAATGGGTTCTGTTTCCTCATTGGTGATGCCTTTAGTGGGCCCCCAGGCAGATACGCTGGATGTATGTATGAAGCATTTGGCACCATTGGCAGTAGAAGCTTCTACCAGGTAGCGTGTACCCAGTACATTGGTGCGGTATTGCTGCTCATTTTTCTTTCGCCACATATTGGTATCCCCTGCCAGGTGGAAAATGACTTCTGTACCTTCAGGGATGGCCTTTATCAGGGAGTCCTTATCCCACAGACTTCCTTCAGCCAACTTGACGGGAAATCGCTTCAGATAAGTTAAGTCAGAAGTAGAACGGTGGAGGGCGGTAACTTCCCATCCATCCTGGGTGAGTTTCTCTATCAAGTTAATCCCCAAAAATCCGGTAGCTCCGCTTACAAAGGCAGTACGTGGCATAAGTAGTAGATGAGAGTATTGATTTACTTATAAACATACATAAAATTCAGAGCGTAATTTATAAATCTATGTTACCAGTACTACGTTGCCTTCAGCAGGACTTACTTTTTTCCTTAGCAAAAAAAGCAAGCAAAAATGCATTGTCCCTCCAATGCAACTCTACAAGCCTCCCACAACCAGTGGAGGAACGGCCATCCCCTAAAACTACTTTTACATTGTCAATCCATTGGAATTATCAAAACTTCTAGAAGCATATATTGTGATAAAGTGTAGTCTCTATTCCTTTTAAGGACTTGGCGTCTTAGCGGCTTTGCGTGAGAAAATTCATCCCATACTCATCACAGCACATTCAAAATTCCCTCATTCAAAACTCAAAATTCATTCACTCAAAACTCATTCATTCAATCATTCAAAATTCATTCACTCACTCATTCAAAACTCCCTCACTCCTCCCTCTACCAAAGACCTCAACACGGCCATGGCATCCTCCTCATCACCTTCCGGAATAAAAATATGGTCATGGAAGTAGGCAGCAACCACATTACAGCTAATGTTAGCCCTTGCTAGCGCATTAGAAATAGCAGCAGTCAAACCTACCGCTTCCAGGGACGAATGAACGGTAAGGCTGATCCACTTCATGGTGGCATAGTAAGGGAGACCCAGCAGATCTGCCTGTCGTTTGTGAAGAATGAGGGTCAAACCTTCTTTCTCATGAAACATGCCCAAAGTGGTAGAAGGGGTTATGTGGGTATCCTCATCAGCTACACAGAAGACATAGTCGCCCTCCATAAGTTGAGGTTCCATCTGACGGATGAGCGCATTCAGGTTAGTTTCTCCGCTGGACATAATAGACGGATTAGGGGTGTATCGTACTAGTAGGAAAGAGCTAAGAGATTATTTCGGATACTAATAATGTTGGATTTAATTTAATATTATTAAATCGGATTTTATCAAAATTGGCAGGTTATAAAGAATTTCATATATAATATCCTCTAGCTAACAGGCTCAAGATTGACTGGAAAGTTTTTTCGTTCTCCCATCAGTTGACAGGCCTGAATCATATCCTGAAAATCCTCTGAATAAGTACTGAAGTCCATTTCGTGAAACATGTCTTCGCCTATCCAAATGGTCACCATCTGTTCTCCTATGTCAATTCTCTGGATATCCTCCCAGGGAATATCATTCAGCTGATTATCCATATATAGAATGCCTGGTTTCCAAATGATGAGACTCATCACATCTGGCCTGAAAAGAAGAAATCCCATGGAGATCATATGGACCAGCATGAGAAGTAAGCCCAAAGCAAAGGCGGGATACTTAACTACGGTAATTTGGTAAGAGACCCATAGGAGGTTTGCCCCGAAGATGATATATAGGCATTCTCTAAAGATGAGCTTGAGGTAATCTGAGTGCCCTCCCGTATCTATCTGAAACCAAACTGGCTTTCTGAAAAGGATGTTGGCCATTTTTAGGATAGGGGTACCGCTATACAGGGTATCAAAGGCCACAGCAAGCGTAAAAAGCCCTATGGCAAAGGAAGAGATTCTGTAAACCCATTGCTCAGTTAAACCCAATTCCATCAAACTTCCAGTGTCAGGAAGCGTGATAGCCAGTAATATGGCTGTGGAAAGAAGCTTCAGTATGTGCGACCAGCCGTACAAATCAGAGTTGAAAGGTAGAAAAGAGAAAGAACTTACGCATATGCATAAGCTCTTTCAAGATTTTTATCAATTGTTCGTGAAGAATTTCAAAGAATGTGCACTTCAATCATTCATTCATTCTCCCATTCAAAATTCAAAACTCAATATTGATTCATTCTCCCATTCAATATTCAAAATTCAATCATTCAACATTCTCCATTCAAAATTCCCTACCCCAGGGCCGCAATACCCGGTAGCGTTTTTCCTTCCAGGTATTCCAATAAGGCACCACCTCCGGTAGACACATAGGATACTTTGTCTTCCAGTCCTGCTTTTGCGATGGCAGCAGCTGAGTCTCCACCACCTATGAGAGAGAATGCACCTGACTCGGTGGCTGTAACTACTGCTTCCGCTATGGCCATGGTTCCTTTTGCGAAGGACTCCATCTCAAATACGCCCATAGGACCGTTCCAAAGAATGATCTTGGACTTTACGATGGTATCAAAGTAGTACTCAAAAGTCTGTGGGCCTATGTCCAGTCCCATCATGTCTTTTGGGAAATCCTCATGTCTGACTACCTGAATCTTGCCGTCTTCCCCAAATTTGTCAGAAACTACGGAGTCCACAGGAGTAAGTATGGTTACGTCTTTCTGCTTGGCGCGCTTAAGGATGGCCGCCGCTGTAACGACTTTATCCTGCTCTACTAGAGATGTTCCTATCTGATACCCCTTGGCTCTCAGGAATGTATAAGCCATTCCGCCACCAATCAATAGGTAGTCTATCCTATCTAGCAGATTCTCCATGATCTGAATCTTATCAGATACCTTGGCACCGCCCATGATGGCACATACAGGTCTGTCTTCACTATTCAGAATCTTCTCAGCATTGTCAATCTCCTTTTTTAGAAGGAACCCACAGAATTTCTCCTCAAAGAATTCTGCCACCACCGTAGTACTGGCATGTGCTCTATGTGCACTTCCAAAGGCATCATTGGCATAGATGTCTCCATGCTGAGAGAGTTTCTCAGCAAAGTCTTTATCTCCTTTGGTCTCTTCTTTATAAAATCTGACATTCTCCAGTAGCAATATCTGTCCGGCTTGTAAGTCGCGGCTCATTTCAAATGCCGAATCTCCTATACAGTCGTCCGCAAACATTACATCCACATTCACATACTTCTGTAAGGTATTAATGGTATGTCTTAAGCTAAACTTGTCTTCCGGCCCTGTTTTAGGTCTTCCCAGGTGGGACGTCAGTACGACAGATCCTCCATTCTCAAGTATATAATTAATGGTAGGAGCAGCTTCTCTGATACGTCTGTCATCCGTAACTTCCTGATTCTCATTGAGTGGTACATTGAAATCTACTCTAATGAGGACTCTTTTATCAGTGAGGGTTGCCTGTTCTATAAATTGCATAGTATGTGTAGGTTATTGATGGGCCGAAAATAACAAAATTGTCATTCCACAACAGTACCTAAGTGGATTTTCATGAGAAAAAGCTGACAATCATCTGCTTACTACTTTCACCCCCACAGTAATAAACCACCCCTTTCCGTCTTTTGGACTAATTACAGCATTCATACATTTCCAGGAGTGTAATAATCGACCTATGCGAAAATCACTACTAGCTTTATTGACACTAGTTATCCCGCTCATTGTAATTTCTCAAGAAGTAGACGTCAAAATTGACGGATTTGTATTTGATGCAGTAACAGGCCAACCCGTTGTGGAACACCTTGTTCTGATAGAAACGACAGAAGACAGCGACATCTCCTACGCCGATACGCTGTACACTACGCTAGAAGGATATTTTAGTACTTCCTTCCAGGTGCCCCAGTCAGCTTCGGCTGTCTTTTTTGTTTATACCTATGACTGCCAGGATGGCAAACTGCTGCAGACGCTCCAACTGAATGATGGGCAGGTCAATCCGCAAACGGTAGAGTTCCCTATTTGTACTGGAGAGCTGTCCTGCCAGGCCCGCTTTGGCTTTAGAAAGGAAGCCCCGGGAACAAGGGAGTATGTATTCCGAAATGAATCATTTGGGAGCTTTAGCTCTATTTTGTGGGAAATTGGGGAAGAAGGAGAACTGGGAAGAGTAGAGAATGAGGATGAGTTTGTCTTCTCCTTTCCTGATGAAGGAGAATATAAGGTCCAATTGATCATTTTTGATGATGCTAATGGTTGTAACGATACTACCGTACAGTATGTATTTGTGAAGAATGATCAGGAGTGTTTTGTTTCCTTCTCCATAGAGCATGATGGAAGTGAGCCCGGAAGATTCTTCTTCAGTGGGTATGGTAGTGGCGAGTTTGTAGAGTGGAAGTGGGAGTTTGGTGATGGAACCTACCTGGAAGGGCCGGTAACAGATTTTGTGTTCCCCGGACCAGGTGAGTATCAGGTTTGCCTGAGAGCCCTTGACGCTTATGGATGTGAAGCTGTATTCTGTGAAAAGGTATTTGTAGGGGGTCCAGGAGGAGAATGTAGAGCTGGCTTTGAGCCACAAAAACTGGATTCAAAGACCTATAAATTTCTCAATAGATCTGAAAGCAATAATCTGGATGCACTGGAATTTGAATGGTACTTTGGTGATGGAGGTTCTTCTAAAGAAAGAGATCCTGAGTATACCTATGAAAACTTTGGCGTATATGATGTGTGTCTGAATATTTACGATCCCACAGGCGAATGTCAGAGTTCAGAGTGCTTTAAGGTGCTGGTAGCTGATGAGAACGTGGAAGGGTGCCAGGCAGCCTTTGAGTTTGAGGCAGATGAGGATGAGCCCTTTACAGTTAAGTTTTACAATTTCTCTAATGGTGGGTTCTCTACTAATGAATGGCACTTTGGAGATGGAATTATTTCCTATGAAGAAAGTCCCGTACATACCTATCCGCACAGAGGTTTATTTGATGTAGGGTTGCTCATCTATAATGATGACTGGCAGTGCTGGGATACCATGATCCAGCAGATTTTCATTGGAGATCCTAATGAAGGCTGTTTCATTGGCTTTGGCGTTCACCCTACACCGGAGAATGACATGAAAGTCTTCTTCGAAGGGCATGGTGGACCAGAACTTTTTGATTGGGTATGGAACTTTGGAGATGGAACTACAGGCGAAGGACGCTTTAATGAGCACTTCTACCAGCAGCCGGGCGTGTATGAGGTTACAGTAACTGCCAGAGGAGAATTTGAATGTGAAGCTTCCTATACTGATTCCGTGAAGATTCCGCTTAGGAAGGAGAGAGAATGCTTCGCACATTTTGACTACGAGCAGATTGATGATAGTACCTATAAAATCATGGGACCTCCTCCGGGACCTAATGCTGATTTCCAGCTAAGCTATGAGTGGATCATAGACGGACAGGTATTGGACATCAAGGAGCCGGTATTTACCTACAGCTTCCAGGAAGTAGGCCTCCACGAGGTTTGTTTGACCGTCTTTGATGATGAGGGATGTCAAGCTACTCAGTGTGAGATGCTCGTAGCTGCAGGAGATAATGAGGGAGAATGTCTGGCCAATATGACCTATGATATCGTTAGCCCGGATAATCCCTATACCTATAAATTTGTGAATGCTTCCAGAGGAGAGTTCACC
>JBCBKZ010000301.1:0-6602 GCA_038520955.1 Bacteroidota bacterium
CCACCAATTAAAGGGTTCAAAATGAGACCTTCTTTTTTAGCAAAACAAATGGGTAACATTATTCATAAATCCTTAACATGGCTTTTTAAGCTAAAATATGCCCCTTTTTTCTTTCTCTATTTGGGATTTCTCCCCTCTCAGATTCAGGCACAAACGCCCTTCAGAATATTAGTGGATACCCCCGTCATTATCCTGGACCATGAATTATTCATCATGGAGGAGCCTGAAGGGGGTATAAACATGAATAATCCCATCCAGCCGGAGGCCTTTTCTCGCTTTGACTCTACCTTTAATTTTACTGAAGGGAAAGCTTATTGGGGCTACATCTATCTAAACCAACAGCTCGACTTCGGGGTCCAATGGCTGTTCACGCCCAAGTGGCCGTTGGATGAGTCTGCCCATGATCTGGTGGATGTCTACTTCCGCTATGCAGATAGTGTCCTTCAGAGAAATAGTGGGCTTAGTCTGCCAAAAAGGGACAGAGATATAGCCGAAGGGCCTGGGAATATGGTCCACTTCTACCTTTACCCCGGCCAGGGCGTAGAAATCTTTTTCCGTGTAGAAAATGAAGACGACAGAAATCCCGCTTTTTCTCCCGCACTGGTAGAAGCCCAACACTGGAAAACCTACTACCGGGAAGTAGCACCTAGCAGGATAGGCACTCTCTTGGGGATTCTCATACCCTTTCTCCTGGGATTAGGAGGATGGTTTGTGTTTCAGAGGAGGAAGGGGTAATGGAGGTTCGGTCCAGATTATGACCTGGACCTAAACGGATTTCCTTTCATCTATATGGTTGGATCAGATCATGATCTGATCCTAACGTTGATCGCTGAAGATCCCCTTTGACCCAGCTAACCATACCCTTCAACCTCACCGGAATTACATAATCTAGTAAGGGCGTAACATTTTACGCCCACAGCCATCCGCATAAATCTATACTAATCTCTCAAATCAGTAGAGCCGCGATGCATCGCGGCTCTACATTAACTATAGTCTATCTACCGGGACAATACATGCATTATCCTTATGTCTTCAGATTTTTCTCATAATATTTCACATCCTCCAGGGGATTATGGTAGTAAGGGGGGATTTCATAGAAGCCTGTGCTTTGGTACAGTTTATTAGCGGGGATCATGGAGCCAAGGGTGTCCAGGCGCATTTTGGTATAGCCTAACTCCTGAGCCAGAGAGATGGCCTTATCCAAAAGGGTCTTCCCTACTTTTTTGCCTCTACAGGCAGGTTTAAGGTACATGCGTTTGAGTTCACAAATCCCTTCCCCCTTATCACGTACGCCTACACAGCCCTGAAACTCACCTTCAATTTTCACTAATAGTAGTACACCGGTTGGTCTACCGTATTGCTGATCCAGGAGTTGGAGCTCCTTTTCCACTTCCTGAAAAGCAAGATCGAGCCCCACATAGGCCAGATATTCCTGAAATAGGGTCATCCCTATCTGGTACTCTACAGGACTTTGTGCTTCTAAGATAGTAACTACTTCCTCCATGGGGTTCTGGTAAGTCTTTGCGGCTTGGGGTATTAATTTGAACCTATTCTCAAGTAGATTCAAATTAGCTTCAAGATATTTTCGCTAAATAAAGGCTATTTCAGGAAAAAACCGATGAGCAAGCAGCGGACCTCTGGAAGGAGCTGTCATTACATGTGATCACACTATCAGTTTATGGCTACCTACGGAAGATTTAGATTTTCTCCCGGCCCGGACTTCTATGATTGGCTGGGTAGAATCACACATTGGGTGGCAGGGAAATATCCATCCTCTACCCACCACGCCTACCTCAAAGAAAAAAATGAAAGCACTCACTACGGACTGGGGTTAGATGAGCTTAGAGAGCAGTACCCTCAACTCAACAAATCCCTTCTTAGCCTTTCCTTCCATGTTACCAGTGTGAGTGGGTTTGCCGTGAGAGTTCACCTGAGATTTGAAGAGAATCAGGTATATCCCGGTCAGGGGCAGTTTGTCATTCTCAATGGGCGTAGCGGAGAGGCTTCGGCAGTGCAGAAAAGCCTGTTCACGAATATCCCGGCTTCTGAACTCAGATTTACCCAACTCTTCTACACACACGAACGAAAATCTGTTACTTCCTTCTTCCGGGTTCCCGTTCAGATCCCTTTTCAGTTATTACCAGGCACATCTGAAAATCAGGAAGCCCTCTTTACCCTGCATGATAGCTTTTACTTCAACAAAAACATCAGCATAGAAGAATTCTTAAATATTCTCTACAGTCTGTCTACTCACTATTTAGATGATTCTTTTATCCATGGAGAAGTAAAAACTTCTGATGGAGATTACTACTTTGACATACCCAAGGAAGAACTGAATTTCCTCTTTACGCACAGGAGACATACCATCATAGCTGTCTGGCTCATGGGGACCAATAGTAAGGGAATGGCCTTTCAGCTCATTCTCCATTTCCATACCCTGGATGACTATCCTAATGCGGAACTGGAGATTACTGCTAAGGCAGAAACAGTAGAAAAGGTCTTAGACTACCTACATCATAATCTATCTACTGACCCTGAAACTACCCTTGTACAGCCTATGCTGCTCCCTATACATCCTGATCCTGAACGATTCTCACTCAAAGGAGTATGGCAGTTTCTGGGAGAAGCTTCAAGGAACTTCCTGCACAGTACTCCTGTCATCGCTTCAGTGAAAACCCGACATGGTGACCAGTTGAAAGGACTCAGTCTCTACCAGCTCAGGCAGCAGCCTGCTTCTGTTACGGAAGATTGGTCAGAACTAGTCCTACAAATCTTCCGTCAATCCACCGGTCAATACCTAATTTTGAAGCTAGAGTTAGCCGAAACCCCCAAAGGTTCTCTCCAAATGCGGTGGGGAGACAAAAATATTCAGGCAGAAGTAAAAAAATTGCTGTGGGACAAACTTCAATTGGCTTGAAATTCGTATTTTCTTCAGCTATAGTACAAGCTTTCATTTTTTATCATCCAGGCATTTATGGCCAGAGGCGTCCCTCCCTTGTACGGATATTTTGTATTGGAAGAAGACATCAGTTTTTCGGCTTTGCTGGAACGCATGCAACTTATCTCCTCAGAATTCTTCAAGGAGGAACCCTTCCATACCTACCTTATTCTCGCTAATGAGGAAAGGTATTACGGCCTGGATCACCAGGAACTGGAAGAACTATATACCCAGCATTCTCTCAGCATCAGTAAGATGTCCTCTTTGCTGAGCTCTTCTGCGGGAAGATCAGTGCGGATCAATCTGGAGTTTCCTAAAAAGTCTGAGCGAGCTCAGGGGAAATATGTGATTGCCACTGGCAGGAGCACCCTAAACACTGAAATAGAGGAAATGATCAGGGGTATGTGGACGCCAAAACCAGATCCAGATCCTATCCCACTTCCAGACATATTAGAAGGGCTTAGGCTACACGCAGAAAAGTCTGCTCCAGAACCTATCCCTTCTGCCCCCAAAACACCGGAAAAAGAGATTCAGTATATACAGGATAGCTTTTTTGCGGAAAGACAGATTGGAATAGAAAAGATCATAGATCTACTGCGGGAAATTTCTGTCATTTTCCTGGATAATAATCAGTTCTCTATCCAGTTAGCTACCACTCGAGGGATTCTATACCTGGAGAATGACTATGAGGAGGTGAGAAAATACTTCCGCACCATGCAGGCTAATATCTTTCGGATTCATATGTCTGCCAGAGATTATGACCAACAAACGGTGGAGATCAAACTCCACTTTGATCCATTCTCTGTAGAGCCTAATGCAGAAACAGAAATAGTAGCCTACGAGGCAGCCGATATACTAGAGTTAATCAGGGAGTCACTTTCTCTCCAATCTCCTGTTTCTAAAGTAGAGGGAACAGAAATAGCTTTTGAGAACTTCCGCTTTCAGGAGGCTTATTTTAATCTGGAGAAACTCATCTCTGTTGTGAGTACCCTTTCCAGTGATTACCTGGAGCGTACGCCTCCCTCAGCCACTTTCACCAATAGAAATGGGGCCATTTTCCCAAGATTGACCTTACACCAGTTACGAGGATTGTATGATAGATACCTGGATTCTGTGGAACGAATAGCCATCAGCATGAAGCAGGTGCATTCCTATAAGGTATTCTCTCTGCACTTACAGTTCGGGAGTACACGTACAGATGCCTACGGGACATATGCCATTAATTGGGATGATCCGGCCACGCATGCCTCCGTCAGGAAGCTACTTTGGGACAGGCTGGGATTAAGGCCCTTTACATCCCCCATCATTACCAGAGGGGGAGGAGATAAGGAAATGAGCATGAATCCTACATTCTCAGGAAGAAGCTTCAGTCCCAGAAAAAACACCTGTCTGATCAGCATGCCGCTGGAGGCCTACTGGTCAGAAACGCTTTGGATTCACATTCAAACTACCCTACAGACCGTGGGCATAGACAGTGAGAGGTCTGGCAATCTCTTTATGGAGAATTTCCTGGAATCTTTCTGGTCCCAAATAAATGAAGTGGACATGATGGTAGCTGACCTCACGTATAAGCATCCAGACGTATTTTACAAGATAGGAGTAGCTCACACACTTGGGAAGCGGGTCATTCTCATCGCTCAGCATGACAGAGACATTCCCGTAGACTTCAAGAAGTTTCCTGTCATTATCTACAACAATAACATACCGGGACTCAGGAAACTGGCGGAAGGACTTGTGATGTTAGTTCACGAGAAAACCTGAAAGTACCTGTTTAAGACTTCTGTGTGGAGCGGGAAGGCAAGTTCCTCAGGCTGAGTTACTATTTTTCTATCCAACACCTCCCTGTTTGGGGAGAAAGCTCTTAGGATCTCAGAGCTAATTCTTTCTGCCAGTCCAAAAATCAGAAGAAACTCACCCTTTCGTGTACTACGTACATCAAATGGGGTAATGTGGTGGGGGTTAATGATGACACCCGCTTCCTCTTTCACCTCTCTGGCGCCTGCAGCCACCCAGTTTTCACCTACTTCCAGATAGCCTCCGGGAAGTGCCCACCCGGGATCTCCGGAACTGGCGCGTTTTATCAGAAGCACGCCATCATCTACGGGTACGAGGATGACTACCACAGGTCTGGGATTCAGGTAGGTTACTTGCCTACAGTGATGGCAAATCCTGGGGAAAGGTGCTTCCGGATCAGGAAAAGCTGTTCCACAGAAGGAACAGTGCCAATATGCTTTCCAATTTTGAATGATGTTACTACGCTTAGTTTAAGGACGTACAAGTATCAGAAAATTCTTCCTGAAAAGAAATAAACTACCCAAACATAATCTATTCAGCTTCTGCTTCCTCTTCCTCTTCCGTATTTCTGGAAGACCTCCAGCTTAGGAACAATGCTCCCCCCACAAATAGCATCAATAAAATAGAAGTTATCAGAGAGATTAATTCTCCCTGTTTATATGATTCTGGTTCAAATTTAAATACTATTTCATGCTCCCCTGCTGGGATAAGCAAGGTTCTAAGTACATAGTTTGCCCTTGCGTGTGGGACAAGTTCACCATCCAAATACGCATTCCAGCCTTTCTTGTCGTTATAGTAAATCTCTGAGAATACGGCTAGCTGCTCTACGGAAGAACTACTTTTATAGGCTAGTTCATTTGGCTGATAGGAAGTCAAACTTATAGAAGCCGCAGAATCCTGCCCAGTTTGGAAACCTGCGAGTTGTCCCTCATACCTCTTGTCTACTATAGCCGTTTGAGCCGGGTTAAAAGAGTTAAGTGCTTCTATTTCTTCATCTGGATTCTCCACCCATTTAATGTTAGAGACAAACCATGCATTACCCAGTCGACTCTGATTAGGAAGAGGCTGGCCTTCAGGATTGACGATGACATACTTCATGTTGAGCATATTCAGTACATCCTGCCTGGCTAGCATCCGTTGGAGAGTAGAGTCTGTAATCACCTGATTTTCCCGCTGGAAGAAGGCGATGATTTCCTGCATCTCATACTGGATGTTTCTTGTGATGATATCGGAGTATCTTCTCAACTTCGCAGCATGATATCCTCCTATAGATTTATGGTAGTAGGAAGTCCTGGAATCGTTGAAAGTATTTGAAGTCAGATTGAGCACCCGATAGTTAGGATCTTTATCATGGAGAATAGCCTGATCTGCCTGAGATGGCTGGAAGAAAAGGGCCTGTTGTCTGGGAGAAACAAAGTTTTCATCATTTACAAACCTTCTATCTACAGGCAGCATATCCAGCAGCAACAGAACGCCCAGGCCAGCATACAGCCACCCTTTCTTCACTGTTCCGTGTACAAATAGCCATACCAAGGCCGCAGCGGCAGCAATAAAGCCTGCACTTCTAAAAGCATCTGCCTGAAGCATGGACACTCTTTGCTGTGTAATCAGATCCAGCAGTATCTGTGGCTGTCCGGCAAAACTTTCATCGGCTCTTCCCTCAAAGGTGAAGAGAGAGGGCCCAAGTAAGCCTAATAAGAGGGCCAAGCCACCTGTGACACCAGCAGCTATATAAATGTGTTTCTTGATCTGAGCGTTATCCAGTTCGGTTTCCCCATTGATGAGTTTATCCAGTGCGAGTACACCCAGAAAAGGCATGGTAAACTCTGCTATGACAAGTAGCTGTGATACTGCCCTAAATTTGTTGTAG
>JBCBKZ010000302.1:0-6601 GCA_038520955.1 Bacteroidota bacterium
CCTTTTTCTGTTAAGAAAAAGGGGTACAGGAGTGGGAATCCCTCATTTCTCCTATAATCATCAGCTAAGCCCCAGCTTACTTCGAGCTTCTTAATTAGACTCATTCTGAATATTACTTAGATTCATTCTTAATTAGAGTGCTTTTACCATTTTTTAGAAAATACTTTCTAAAAACCCTTGATGCATACTCACTTTTTCATATATTGAGTATATCATATATTCCAGAAAACACTCTAAAACACTACTCGTATGGCAAATGTATTGTGGCTCCAGGGAGGGGCATGTAGTGGAAACACTATGTCTTTCCTAGATGCTGAAGAACCCACCGTTGTAGAACTCATCACTGATTTTGGTCTTAATATTCTCTGGCATCCAACTGTCGGCCTTGAAATTGGTCATCAAGTAGGTGATTTGCTGAAAAGTTGTATCAGTGGTGAAACCCAGTTAGACATTTTTGTATTTGAAGGGAGTATCGTTCAGGGACCTAACGGAACCGGAAAAATGAACTACTTCTCAGACAGACCTATGATGGACTGGGTAAAAGAACTGTCTGAAGCTGCTCAGTTTGTAGTAGCTATAGGTGACTGTGCTACTTATGGTGGTATACCAGCAGTACCCCCTAACCCATCAGAGTCTACCGGTATGCAGTTCCACAAAAGAGAGAAAGGTGGATTCCTGGGACCAGACTTTGTATCTAAAGGTGGCCTTCCTGTTATTAATATCCCTGGTTGTCCTGCACACCCTGACTGGATCACCCAGATCCTGGTAGCTATCTCTGTTGGAAGAATAGGAGATGTACTCATTGATGATTACCACAGACCTAAGACCTTCTTCTCTGACTTCGTCCAAAACGGGTGTACCAATGCGGTAGCATTCTCAGAGAAAGTAGATGGACACTTTGGAAAAAGAGGAGGTTGTCTCTTCTATGAAGTAGGTTGTAGAGGACCTATGACACATGCGAGTTGTAATAGAATCCTCTGGAACAGACAAAATAGTAAAACACGTGCTAACCATCCATGTCTGGGATGTACGGAGCCCGGCTTCCCACACCATGACCTGAAGAAAGGTAGTGTATTTAAGACCATGAAATACCTTGGCTTCCTGCCAAAAGAAACACCTCCGGGAGAAAGTAAGCTTGCTTACTACTTCAAAGCTGGTGTAGGGAAGGTGATGGGATCTCCTGAGTCAGCTAGCGCCTACGGTAACTCGAAATAATCCATACAGTAGATTTTAACATATTCTTGCCGCCCCTTTTGGGGTGGCCTCTAACTCTATAAAATACCATTTACAATGGCCCAAATAAAAGAACTCAATATATCTCCGGTAGGGAGAGTGGAAGGTGACCTGGATGTAAAGGTCTATATGCAGGATGGAGTGGTGACCAGAGCACACACCCAGGCTGCTATGTACAGAGGATTTGAAAAGATCCTGGTTGGAAAGGACCCACAGTCCGGACTGATCGTAACCCCTCGTGCTTGTGGAATCTGTGGAGGATCCCACTTATACTGTGCCTCTTCAGCACTGGATACAGCCTGGGGAACTAAGTTGCCCCCTAACGCCCTCCTTATGAGAGCTATAGGTCAGGCTACAGAAACTATCCAGAGTATTCCACGTTGGTTCTATGCCATCTTCGCTACGGATATGGCTAATAAGAAATTCGCCAACAAACCGCTATATCAGGAAGTAGTAAAAAGATTTGCTGCCTACGTAGGAACTTCTTTCCAGAAAGGGGTAACAGCCTCCGGACGTCCTGTAGAAGTATATGCACTCTTCGGAGGTCAGTGGCCACACTCCAGCTATATGGTACCTGGAGGCGTAATGTGCGCACCTACCCTTAAGGACATCACCAGAGCACATGCCATCATGACTCACTTCAAAAATGATTGGTTGGAAAGTGTATGGCTGGGATGTTCCATAGAGAGATACCTGGAAATCAAGAGCTGGGATGATCTTATGGCCTGGGTGGAAGAGAATGAGTCTCAAAGAAACTCTGACTTAGGATTATTCATTCGTGCCAGCCTTGAGTTTGGACTGGATACCTTCGGTCAGGGAGTAGGAAAATACCTGGCATGGGGAACCTACCTTCACAAAGATCTGTACCAAAATCCTACCATAGAAGGTAGAAACAAAGCCGTCATCAGCCCTGCGGGTTTCTATGATGGAAAACAATATTATGAAGCTGACCATAAGCAGGTGATGGAGCACGTAAAGCATGCCTGGTATGAAGGGCAGGCTGACGCATTACATCCATTTGATCAACCAGCACCTACTGGTTCCACTAACTCTTCTATTCTGGAAGAAACAGACTTTAATGGAAAGTACTCCTGGTCTAAAGCCCCTCGTTTTATGGATCATTCCGCTGAAGCAGGTCCATTAGCACGGGTAATCATGGCTGCTAATCCAGCTAATCTGGATCACCAGATTCAGGACCCTCTGTTTGGAGATATCATGAAAGTGAAAGGTCCTTCTGTATTCACCAGAGCGCTAGCAAGGGTACATGAAGCCCCAAGAATTTATAATCTCATCAATGAATGGCTTACACAGGTAGACCTGGATGCACCTTTCTACATTAAGCCGGAAGAAAAAGACGGGATTGGATGGGGAGCCACTGAAGCAGCAAGAGGCGCTCTAGCCCACTGGATTGAAGTGAAAAATGGTGTGATCGAAAACTATCAAATCGTAGCACCTACTACCTGGAATGTAGGACCTAATGACTCATTCGGGCATTCTGGACCTATAGAAGCTGCCCTGGAAGGAACTGAAATTGAGGATCCACATGATCCGGTAGAAGTAGGACTGGTAGCTCGTTCCTTTGATAGCTGTCTCGTTTGTACGGTGCACGCACATGACGAGAAGACTGGAGAGGAACTCGCCAAATTCAAATTGTAATAATTTTTCGCGTTCTCATCAATGGAAGTCTGGCTTCTCTGAAGCCGGGCTTTCAAATATTCATTCTATGGAGAAGATAAGCATTCTTGGATTTGGTAATCCTGTAAGAGAAGATGACGGTGTAGGCATATATGTCATTGAAAAACTTAAGGAGAAAATCCAGCACGAGAATATTGAGATTCTGGATATGGGAACTTCAGCCTTTGAAGTCCTCTTCCAACTAAAAGGAAAAGACAGAATCATTCTGATAGATGCTGTTATCAACACTGGAGAAGAGGTAGGTACGCTTTACAAGCTGCCTGCATCAGAAATTGAGGGATCCATTAAGGAGGATCCATTGGTCTTTCTCCATAGCCTGAAATGGGACCAGGCACTAAGCTATGCGAAGAAGATTCTCCTGGACGAATATCCTGAGCACATAGATGTGTACCTGGTAGCCATAGACAGTACCCGTTTTAATACGGAGATGACAGCAGCTGCCATAGAAGGAGGAGATAGACTCGTGGATCTGCTCGTAAATGAACTTGAAGAAAAGATACCAGTAGGATAATATGATCATTCCTCCTAATCATTTGGCCCATCAGATGAAGAAAGACCGTGAGAACGGAGAAGTTTTCATGGAAGGAAGTCATTTGTGTTTGTCAGGCGCTATGGTGTCTCAGGTTTTTAAAGAAGAAGAGAATACTTTTCTAGCCTTTTATCCTGAGAAAAAACTGCTTCTGCTCAGTCCAGTGTCTAATGCATTCTTTAAAAAGATGCATCCCAGTACCCAGCATATGCTGAAAAGAAAAAACCTGAAGGGAGCTAAATCAGTAGCACTCCATGAACTTCTCATCGATCATGAACTCAGCGTTCCTCCAGGACCATTGGATTATGAGTACCGGGAACAGTCGGCAATTTTAAAGATTTTTTTCCCTTGATATGGAAATAGACCCTGACCTCCGTCCATTACCTTCCCCGGAAAGAAAAGGATTTTCCACCGACATGGATTTCCTTTCTGATGAAGAATGGATACGGGATTCAGAAGTCATTTACCAAATCAGAGAGAAAAAAGGAAGATGGCATGTGAGCATGTTATTTTTCTCCATCTATGCGCCTATGCGGATTATTATCAGACAAATAGACCACTACCATTCCCAGAAACGGGCGGAGACATTTGCTAATATTTTCCAGAGAGGCATACGAAAAGATGCCAGAGGAACCCTAAAAAGGAAAGACTATGCTTACCATATTTGCAACAACTGAATATATTTCTCCAGTAGAGAACATCCTACAGCAGGAAGACAGACTTTCTGAATTAATAGAGATTAAGGAAGGGAGTTTTAGCCCAACAAACCAGCAACACTGCCTGCTTATAGAAAAAGATACAATAACGGTTCCTCCTTCCTGGAACTACCTTTCCCCACCCTACCTATTCCCAGAGAATATTCCCTTTTCGGACAAAAACCTTCTCGGGCTTATTTTTCACCTATTGGAGAATGATAAAAAGTCCTGGGAATACCTCAACGGAACTCCTCTATACAAAGAGGTAGAAAACGTAAATAAGCTGAAGTACGGAATTCCCTTCTCTCCAGAGGCAAGTAATGCCCAAACATTCAGAGAAGTTCATAATGAGGCTGTGATACACCACTACGGCTTATTCTCTCCTCTTAATGGTTCTATTAGTGCAGAATCTCTGTATGAAAAGGCCCTTGGCCTAACGGATGTGCCTGAGCTGATGGCTTTCTGTAGCAGGGAGCTGGCTACCAGATATTTGGATCAAGGCCTCCCCTATAAAGCTGAGCCTGTACTAAGAAAAGCTTTGAAGGCATCCCTTTCCGCTGAAAGTGAAAATGCCCTAAAGCTGGTGCTGATCAAGATCTGGATGCAGAAACTAGTGGTCCCCTACCAGCATGAACAGGTAGAACGAATCAAGAAAGCCCTGTGGGAGGTATTAACCTACCTGGAGGAAACGGGAGATCAGGTGCAAGCAGCTATGCTACTGGTAGATGCCGCCCACATAGCCAATATCTCTAAAAGCTATTCTGAAGCCTTAGGCTACCTTAAAAGAGCTATCAGCATTTTTGAGGAAGCAGATATGCAGGAAATGGCTGGCTCCGCCAATATCAAGAAAGGAACCCTCCTATACACTTGGGCTCAAGATGGAAACCCCCAGTTTTACAAAGCCTCCATTGAGGCGTACCAGGAGGCCCTAAAGGTATTTACCAAGGAAGAAAGACCAGACGTATTTGCGGATGTCCATCACAACCTGGCTGTGGTATACGCGGAAATGCCCGCAGACCCTAAAAGAAAGGGGATTTGGGCAGGCGTATCTTCCTCCTCCTTTCATGAGGCTCTCTCATACTTCACTAAAGAACGCTTTCCATATGAATATGGAAGTATCTGTAACAACTTCGGGAATGCGCTTTCCAAGTTCCCGGCGGCCGTACATACAGATAATCATGCAAAGGCCCTCCACTACTACCAGGAGGCACTATCCGTAAGAAACATTGCTTACCCCTACGAGCGATCTATTTCTTTGCTAAATTTCCTGGAGGCGAGTTGGCAAGTAGGAAATGAGCCGGAAACCTTTAATGAAGAAAGGTATCAGGACATGGTGGAGAAAGCCTGGGAGGTTAAGAAGTTGGTCAAGGATACAGATATGCTTCTGGAAGCTGAAGCTCACCTTGATAACCTGTACAAGCTGAAACAAGTCGTCACTAAAGAATCAGCCAATGCATGAGTTATCTCTGGTAAGAAGTATCTTCTCCACCCTGGAAGAAAGCCTGAGTATAGAGGAGATGAAGAACGTGTCCTGTGTGGACCTGAAAATAGGTCTGCTAGCCAATGTAGAACCTATCCTTCTACAGAATGCATATAAAGCCTATCTGGAATCCCATCCAGAATATGAACATGTAAAGCTTGAAATTAAGCTGGTGGATATAGTGGTTCATTGTAACGCCTGCGGACACAAAACAAAAGTACAGCAATACAAATTTATCTGTGGGAATTGCGGAGCTCCTACCAATAATATCATAAGTGGAGAGGAGTTACTGATTCACCAGATTCACTTTGATCCGGTCCCTACCTAACCCTTACTCAATGATCTTCATGGCCCACCATACTTATGGTGGGTTTATTTTTTCGGTCGATACAATCAATCTCAGGAAAATCAAGGATAGCAGAAGTTTAGGCTGGCTCCATGCACCTTAGTCAAGCTTAGCTTAGTCCTTAATGATGGATATACACCCCCAAACCGTCCATCCATGCTGATTAAATCATCCCTACATCTTATTACTCTATCCCTCATTCTCTTTCTTTCTCTCTCCTGCCAACGAACTGATTCGGAAGTTTCCGAAAAGGACTTAATCGGAGTCTGGTCTGGTACGCTATTCCAAACTGAGCCTGTATTTGACTCCCTTGCCCTTCAGAATGATACCGTTTCCTTTTATAGGAAAGGAATAGAGACTGAAAGAATTATCTGTAATAGAAGTGGGCGCAGATTAACAGGTAGAGGGAAAAATGGCCTTAGAGTAGACATAGAATTCAATATCAATGAACAGGAGGTAGTAGGCCTATTCACACATGACCTTTGGGTGAAGTCTATCCCATTCCAAAAGAAGGAGAGTATATGGACGGCTAAACTTGAAAAGCCAGAAATCATTGATACTGACTATCTGGTATTCCTGGAATTCTTCCAGGATGAGGAAGGTAAGCTACAGGCTATCATTCA
>JBCBKZ010000303.1:0-6574 GCA_038520955.1 Bacteroidota bacterium
AAGAAATCATAATCCTCATATACAATAGGGAAGGTTTGATGAGACCAATTGGTAAGCCCATATAGTCTGTAGGGGCCTCCTGCTAACCTTCTCAATAGTGCTACATTCTCCTCTATAGGTCCTCCAAGCGTTTCTACCCATCTATGGTAAAAGGCTGCTATTTCTGCCTTGTAATCTGGAAATTCTTTCTGCTTGATCCTGATAGCTTCTTCCAGGTCTCTTCCGGCATCCTGTTGATGGTTCCATTCACTGGTACAAACATTAGCCAGGAACCACTCCATCTTCTCTTCAGAGTCAAAGATTTTTCTGTACAGATATCTGGGATCCCAGTCCATCAGGACACCCCCAAAGTCAAAAATGATGGTATCTATGGTAGGATGTTTGGCTATCTTCATTAGAGTAGGGTTGATATATAAGTAAGATGCGAATAGAGGCTAAGAAAAGGAATATTAATGAAGAAAAATCAAGCTGGATGTTACTAATCTCCCAGAATTAGTGCTTATTCAGCTTTCCTGCCAAAATGTCACCTTCCCTGCATATTTTTGTATATTAGCGCTCCGGTTGAGAATTGCATGACAAATCAACTCCTTCACTATCCCTTACCGGGCTAGGAATGATTCCAGACATGAGAGATAAGATTACTAAGAAGACCTTTAATCCTGCTGCTACCATGGATGAAAGCAAGCAGGGTACTGCCTACCTGGGCAAGCCAGTGAATGTGCAACAGAATAAGTTGGCTTACATAGAAACCTATGGATGCCAGATGAATTTCTCGGACACAGAGATTGTCGCTTCTGTATTGACAGATATGAACTATGGGTTTACTCAGAAGGAGGAAGAAGCTGATCTGGTATTTATCAATACCTGTAGCATACGGGAGAATGCTGAATCCAGGGTGTGGGACAGGCTTAAGACTTTCCGTAAAAAGAAAGCCAGGAACCCTGGCCTTGTGGTAGGTGTGTTAGGCTGTATGGCAGAGCGACTGAAGACTAAGTTGATAGACCAGGAAAAACTGGTGGATTTGGTGGTAGGGCCGGATGCCTACAGAGACCTTCCCAAGCTGATCTCAGAAGTAGAGGGAGGACAGAAGGCTGTAAACGTACTCCTTTCCCGTGAAGAAACTTACGCCAATATTTCTCCTGTAAGACTTAATTCTAACGGGGTATCTGCCTTTGTGACCATCATGCGTGGATGCGACAATATGTGCAGCTTCTGCGTGGTGCCTTTTACCAGAGGTAGAGAAAGGAGTAGAGATCCACATTCCATTGTGGCAGAGGTAGCAGAATTGGCTGAACAGGGCTACAAAGAGATTACCCTCCTGGGGCAAAACGTAGACTCCTACAAATGGTCTCCGGATGCCAGCCTGAAAGGAAAGGCTCAGATAGAAAAGAAAGAACGTACGGGAGAGAAGATAGAAACTGTAACCTTTGACGAGTTACTGGAAAGAGTAGCCCTAGTGGATAGTAGCGTGAGAATCAGATTCTCCACCTCGCATCCTAAGGATATCACAGATGATGTACTACACACCATGGCCAGACATGGTAACATCTGTAACTACATTCATCTTCCAGCTCAGTCAGGAAGTTCTCGCGTGTTAGACCTAATGAATAGAGGGTATACCCGAGAGTGGTACCTGGATAAGGTGAAGCGCATTAGGGAAATCATGCCTGACTGTGCCATTTCTTCAGACATCATTACCGGTTTCTGTACAGAGACGGAAGAAGACCATCAAGAGACTTTGGAGGTGATGGCAGAATCCCGCTATACCCATGCCTTCATGTTTGCCTACTCTGAGCGCCCCGGAACCATGGCAGCGAAAAAGATGGAAGATGATGTGGCAGAAGAAGTGAAGAAAAGACGTCTTTCAGAAGTTATCCAATTACAGAGCAGAGTTTCTCAGGAACTCAATCAGCAGGATGTAGGAAAGGTCTTCCAGGTATTGATAGAAGGAAATTCCAAGCGTTCCAAGGAAGATTTTTGCGGGAGGACGGATCATAATAAAATGACCGTTTTCCCTAAGCAGGAAGGACTTAAACCTGGCGATTATGTTCAGGTAGAAATTCTCTCAGCATCCAGTGCCACCCTAAAAGGACAAATAATAGCAAGAGAAGTAGTACGCGCATAAGCTCAACACATGACCCTCACACAAATCAAACAACGTTACCAGATAGTGGGCAACTGCCGGGAAATCAATACGGCAGTGGAAATTGCTTTGCAGGTAGCCCCCACAGATGTAACGGTACTTGTGTATGGGGAAAATGGAACGGGAAAGGAAGTATTCTCCCGTATTATTCATGACAACAGCAAGCGTAAGCATAAGAACTTCATCCCTATTAATACTGGGGCCATTCCTGAAGGAACCCTTGATTCGGAACTATTTGGACATGAGAGGGGGGCTTTTACTTCTGCCATAGAGACACGTAAAGGCTACTTTGAGGAGGTAGAAGGGGGAACCATTTTCCTGGATGAGATAGGAGAAATGCCTTTGGCTACCCAGGCCAGATTATTGAGGTTGTTGGAGAATGGAGAATACCTTAGGGTAGGGTCCAGTAAAATACGCAGGTCAGATGTAAGGGTAGTGGCTGCTACCAACAGGGACCTGCTGGAAATGATCAGAGGGGCCAGATTCAGAAAGGACCTTTACTTCAGACTAAATACGGTTTCCGTTAAGGTGCCCCCTCTACGTGAAAGAGGAGATGACATAGAACTTCTCTTTACCTACTTCGCCCATGAGTTTGGGGATAAGTACCAGAGAGACCCAATAGAATTACATCCTGATGCCATTCCACTCCTGTATCAGTACAGATGGCCAGGGAATGTGAGAGAACTTAAGAACCTGGTTGAAAAGCTGACACTTTTGATCAGAGGAAATATGGTCTCTGCTGAGGAACTACAACAGAATCTCCTGATAAGGGACAGTTATGTGCCTACCGTTATCCCGTTGAATGGGAAAGAGGCTGATCCTACCGCGGGGCCAGAAGGAAGAAAAGAGCTGGATATCCTCTATAAACTGATTTATGATCTGGGGAAAGAGGTCTCAGACCTGAAGAAGGTGATTTTCCTGGGTATGCAGGGAAGAGAGGTAGAACCTACGAATGGCGTTCCAGCTGCCGCCACAGTTACCCAGCCTTATCAGCAAGAATATATTACGAACGAATACGGGCAGCCCATGCAACCCGTCAAAAAGTCTCAGCCACTATTGGAAGAGTCCCTTTCTCTGGAGAAAAAAGAAAAAGAACTGATCATAAAGGCCTTAAATAAGCACGGGAATAACAGAAAAAAGGCTGCTTCAGAGCTGGGGATTTCGGAGCGTACGCTTTACCGTAAGATTAAGAATTACGACATAGATATGTAGAAGTGGCTAAAGCCTGAGCTATATGAATAAGTTATCATCCATATACAAACTGTGGTTGGGCCTGATCCTGGCTAGTTGTGTGATCAGTTGCAAAACCACCTTTAATTTTACGGGGGTACCTGCCGGAGGAGATGATGGACTGGAAACTATCGCCATTGATCTGTTTGGAAACCAGGCACCTGTCATAGTACCTAACCTGGCCCAGGAATTTACGCAGCAGCTGCAAGACAGGTTCATCAGCCAATCCCGGCTTACACTGGTCTCATCAAATGCTGATGTCAATGTCTCTGGTGCCATTACCCAGTACAGAATTAGTCCGGTGGCCATCTCAGGAGATGAGCGGGCCGCTCAAAACCGGCTGACCATAGGCGTAAAAGTAACCTATGAAAACCTGATCAATCCTGATGACAGTTGGGACCAGACATTTAGTAGCTTCGTAGACTTTGACAGTGATCTGGATTTTATTAGTATAGAGCAAGAGAAAATTTCAGAAATCGTTGAGCAGTTAACCCAGGACATATTCAATAAGTCCTTAGGGAAATGGTAAGGCAGGGAGTCCTTTATGCGTAATTCGATAACACCCCTCAAGTTGTTTATGTTAGCACGTGAGCGTAAGCTTAACTGGGCTGAATTACGATTGATAAAAACCTGGCAGGAAACCTATCCCTATTTTTCTCTCCTCCATTTTATAAACGCCAAACAAACCCACAAACGTGAAGATCTGTTTTTGGCCTCAGCTTATGCTTCAGACAGGTCTCTATTAAAGGCCTATATTGAGAATGGCTCCATCGCTGCTCAAAATGTTTGGCCAGAAGCAGAGAAGAGATCAAAGAAAGTAACGGCAGAGCCTGTTTCTAAAGTCCATAATGAGCTGTTCGCTATTGTAGACTTTGATAGGGTGGTTCAGAAGCCCAAAAATCCTGAGATTCCCTTCTTTGTGTGGCATGATGAACCTTACTCACCCAGAAATGAGTTCTTAAACCTGAAAATAAAATCCTTAACGTCCCAGTATCTGGACTTACCTAAGAAGATCCAGACGGAGTTAACGGAATTCAGGCAGTCAATGCCTATATTTATTCCTGCTAAAGAAGAAATAGAGGTGGAAGTGGAAGAAGAAAATTCAGCATTTATCCTGGATAAGTTTTTGGAGAATCCTATTCTGGATAGAATGGCGCCTGATGATGAGGTTCAGCCGGATGAAGATGCTGTAGCCAGTATAGAGGAGCAGGAAGAGATCGTGACAGAAACCATGGCTAAAATTCTGTGGAAACAGGGAGAAACGGAAGATGCGATAGAAATGTACGAGAAGCTAAGCTTGTTATTCCCTGAAAAAAGTGATTACTTTGGCGTTCAAATCAAAAAAATTAAAAGAAGCTAATGTTCATATTTCTTGGGTTTATATCTGTATTGATTGCTGCTACCCTGATCTTCGTAGTAATTATCCAGAACAGTAAGGGGGGAGGATTAAGTAGTACCTTTGGTGCTTCCAGCGCTACCCAAATTTTAGGGAGTAGAAGAAGTAATGAGGCCATAGAAAAGATTACCTGGTATCTGGCAGGAGCATTGGCTTTGATTGCCTTCACAGCTAATGTAATAGGCACAACAGTAACCCAGGATGAAAGAACGTTGAGAATGGGCCAAGCCATTGAAGAAGGAGGCGTATTCATTGATAATGCTACTGAAATTGCTGATCCTTCTCAGCTACAGGTAGATGATGCTGCCGAGCCAGCTGAATAACTGAATCAACACATACAACATAAAAAGGGCAGCCTCTAACGGGCTGCCCTTACTGTTTAGTGTGACAAAAATAATTAGCTTTTATCAGCTGTTGCTGTGCTTGCCCCTAATAGCTTATACAATGGGCAAAACTTAACCGTACCCGTTACCAGCAGGATGCCTCCTACCACGAGTAACCCAATAGCCAGCATTCCGCTGATGTATCCTCCGAAGTACAAAGCACCTACTATCAGCGCCAGTACGATTCTTACGATTCGGTCAATATTTCCTACGTTGCTTGTCATATTGATGATGTTTAGATCCTAACTTATGATAAATCTAACATGCTGGATGGGGGGATTCAGTGATAAATGTTACAGTTGAGACTGCTATATGCTACTCTGACTCAAATATTTCAGAATTGCATTAGAAGGGAGCTAAATTGGGGTTGAGAATGTTATGAATTAGGTCTCAGCCTTGGTAATATTGCCAGGTCAAAACGGTATACTATGAGAATCAGACCTAGAAGAAACAGAAGATCACATGCGATCAGGGAAATGGTCCAGGAAACCCGGGTAGGGATTTCTTCTCTGATTTATCCACTCTTTATTCTACCTCCCGGAATCCCTTCTGATGAAGTCTCCTCTATGCCGGGCGTAGGCAGGAGAGATCCTTCTGCCACCCTCAAGGAAGTGGAAAGTAGCCTGGAAGTAGGGCTAAATAGGTTCATTCTTTTTCCTGCTGTTCCCGACGCTTTAAAAGATAAAATGGCTACTTATAGTTTCCAGGAAGACAATTTCTACCTGGAAACCATCAGATTGATTAAGGCTAAATTTCCTGAGGCCTGCGTGATTACAGATGTAGCTATGGACCCCTATAGTTCTGATGGTCATGATGGCTTAGTAGAGGATGGAATCATCCTGAATGATGAGACTCTGCCCATACTAGGGAAGATGTCTTTAGCTCAGGCGGAGGCAGGAGCTGATATTATAGGACCGTCTGATATGATGGACGGAAGGGTAGGGTATATCCGTGATGTACTGGACCAGAATGGATTTTCTGAGGTAGCCATCATGTCATATACCGCTAAATATGCCAGCGCATGCTATGGCCCTTTCAGGGATGCACTGGACAGCGCTCCCAAAGCAGGAGATAAGAAAACCTATCAGATGAACCCGGCTAACAGGCGAGAAGCCATCCGTGAGGCTATGCTAGATGAGGCTGAGGGAGCAGATTATCTCATGATTAAGCCTGCCCTCCCATATCTCGATATTATAAGTGATCTGAAGGAGGTAAGTACTTTGCCTATAGTCGCTTATCAGGTGAGTGGGGAGTATGCCATGATTAAAGCTGCTGCTGCTAATGGCTGGCTGGATGAGGATGCGATGGTAAAAGAGACACTAATGAGCATAAAAAGGGCAGGAGCTGATGCGATAATTACCTATTTCGCTAAACATTTGGCAGATCATACATGAAAAATGACCGTATTTGGCATTGCATTTG
>JBCBKZ010000304.1:0-6560 GCA_038520955.1 Bacteroidota bacterium
GTTGAAGTCTATGAACCTGTCATCTACCCCAGCGAAGTAGTTATCAGAATACACGATGAACAAGTCCGAAACCGGGCTGTAACGCCACTGGAATCTCGTATTTATGTTCATGTTTTCTGATAACTACTTCGCTGGGGTAGATGACAGGTTCATAGACTTCAACAGACCTAAGTCCAGAGCCTTAGTAGTGAAGCTTACCTACTGGTTTAATCCATAGCTTTATCATCTAAGCTTAGGGAGTCCCTAGGCTGATTTTGAGAAAGGGGATATGACGGATGTTAGGTTGGCAACTGTTCTCTGAAAAACTGTCTGCTGAACGGTTTTCCTTGTTTGTGAAGCCCAGGCAGGATGTAGCTTGACTACTTCTCCTATGTAAATAATGCCAGGAGACCCTATCTGATGTCGGGTCATCTCATCCACTATGGTATTTAAGCTTCCCAGCACATATTTTTCATTATGCCTGGACCCATTCTGTACAACCAGACAAGGAGTCTCCCCTTTGCCTTTTTCCTGGAAGATTTGGACGATCTGTTTGATCTTTTTGATCCCCATTAGCACCACAATGGAAGCAGAGGATTCTGCGGCCAGGTACATATCCTGAGGAAGTGTTCCGTTTCTGGTGGTGGCAGTTACTACCCAGAAGCTTTCATTAATTCCCCTACAGGTGATAGGGACCCCTTGAAGCCCTGCCAGAGAAGTACTACTTGAGATCCCGGGAATAACTTCTACACTCAGTCCATTATCTCTGGCAAAGGCCATTTCTTCAAAACCTCTTCCGAAAACAAACGGATCTCCCCCCTTCAAACGGACCACATAGGGATGTGTATGGGCGTAATCAACCAGCATCCGATTGATTTCCTCTTGGGGTACCTTGTGCTTCCCAGCTCTTTTCCCAACATATTCCAGAACTGCCTCTGATTTAGCTTCACTAAGAAGCAGAGGGTTTACTAGTGCGTCATAGAGGATTACATCAGCCCGTTGGATAGCCTTAAGCCCTTTTACCGTAATCAACTCAGGATCTCCTGGCCCAGCCCCTACCAGGCTAATCTTCCCCTTATAAGTGTGAGTATAGCTTCTCAAATTCATTTCTCTTTATCCTTCGGATCGTGATGGTTTCTACTAAAAAGTCAGAGCAACTTAGGAAAATTACTTAAATAAAATAAGTATTATTACTTAATTTTTTCTATAATTGCTTTTATATAACTACGTATTAATTCCTATTTAGTCTGTTAACATAGTGATCATGAAAAAGATACTCGTCGTAGGAAATGGGATGGTGGGATATAAATTCTGCGAGAAATTTGTTGAAACAGCTCCTTCAGCCTCCTTTCAACTGACCGTAATAGGGGCAGAACCCCATTGTGCATATGACAGGGTGCACCTGAGTGAATATTTTGGCGGAAAAAGTGTGGAGGACTTAAGTATGGCTCCTCAGGATTGGTATGCTGACCAAGGCATCAGCCTTCATACAGGAGAATTGGTTACAGAAATTGATAGAAACAAAAAGATCGTCTTTACGCATAGAAAAAACCAGTATGAATATGATATTCTGGTCTTAGCTACAGGTTCAGTGCCCTTTGTTCCGCCTATTCCCGGTACTGATAAAAAGGGCGTTTTTGTGTACAGAACCATAGAGGATCTGGATGGAATCATATCTTATGGAAAATACCTCAAAGAACAGGGTAAACTCCAGGCTGGTGTATTAGGAGGAGGCTTACTAGGATTAGAAGCTGCCAAGGCAGTCATGGACATGGAGCTTCTTCCTCATGTTATAGAGTTAGCCCCAAGGTTAATGCCTCGCCAGCTAGATACAACAGGAGCTGGTCTGTTAAAGGATACCATACAAGAATTAGGCATAGAGGTCCACTTAGGCAAGATGTCAACTGAAATACTGGGAGAGGAACATATAAGCGGCCTTTCGTTCAAGGATGGCACCAGCCTACCTCTGGACATGTTGGTCATATCTGCTGGTATCCGTCCAAGAGATGAGTTGGCTAAAAAGGCTGAACTAGCCATAGGGCCCAGGGGAGGAATCGAAGTAAATGAATTCATGCAAACCTCAGATCCTTCTATTTATGCAATAGGAGAATCAGCCTTATATCAGCAAAAAATTTATGGATTAGTAGCACCTGGGTATGAAATGGCACAGGTAGCCCTTAATCATATCCTGGGAGATCCTACCCCCATGGCTGCAGAAGTAGATATGTCTGCCAAACTCAAACTGATAGGGGTAGATGTAGCCAGCTTTGGAGACGCCCTAACAGAGGATGAAGGTGTGAAGCAAATAACCTTTGAAGATAAACTGGCAGGGGTGTATAAAAGAATTAATGTATCTGTTGATGGGAAGAAACTCCTGGGGGGCGTACTGGTAGGAGAGGCTGAAGATTATAACATGCTCCTTCAAATAGCGAAAAATGGACTGGCACTCCCTCCCAAGCCGGAAGATCTCATTTTGGGAGCCAGAGGTGGCGGAGAAGAAGGAGGTAATTCAGTAATGGATTTACCTGATGAAGCAGTCATATGTTCTTGTGAAAATGTAACAAAAGGCAGTATATGCTCTGCCATTACCTCAGGAAGCTGTCATGACCTGAAGGGCGTAGCCAAACTCACTAAAGCCAATACCGGCTGTGGAGGGTGTAAACCTATGGTGAAAGACCTGATTAACGGAAGCCTGGCCTCCATGGGCAAAACTGTTAAGCCTACCATTTGTCCTCATTTCCCTTATACAAGAAGAGAGCTGTATGATATGATTAAGGTTAAAGGAATCACGACCTATAACCAGGCTCTGGACGAAATAGGCCATGGGGATGGTTGCGAAACATGCAAACCTGCCCTGGCCTCTATTTTTGCCAGCATGTATAATGAAATTGCTACTGTCCAGGAAATGATTCAGGACACCAATGACAGGTACCTGGCTAACATTCAGCGTAATGGTACCTACTCAGTAGTCCCCAGAATTCCAGGTGGTGAGATTACTCCTGAAAAGCTCATTGTGATAGGGCAAGTGGCTCAAAAGTATAACCTCTACACCAAAATCACCGGTGGCCAACGAATAGATTTGTTTGGGGCAAGGGTAGACCAGCTCCCTGACATTTGGGAAGAACTGATAGCTGCAGGCTTTGAGAGCGGCCATGCCTATGGTAAGGCCCTGCGTACAGTAAAAAGCTGCGTAGGATCTACCTGGTGTAGGTTTGGGATGGATGAGTCAGTGAGTTTTGCCGTAGAGCTGGAAAACAGATATAAGGGGATTCGTTCTCCCCATAAACTCAAGGGAGGCGTTTCAGGCTGTATAAGAGAATGTGCAGAGGCACGCTGTAAAGATTTTGGCGTCATAGCTACAGAATCAGGCTGGAATGTGTACGTAGCAGGAAATGGAGGTGCTAAGCCTAAGCATGCCCTTCTGCTGGCGGAAGGAGTAGATAAAGAAACCTGTATTTCTTATCTGGACAGATATCTCATGTTCTATCTCAAGACCGCTGCCCCTCTTACCCGAACAGCTGCATGGCTGGAGAAACTAGAAGGAGGCATGGGCTACCTTAAACAAGTCGTCATTGAAGACCGCCTGGGAATTGCAGAAGATCTTGAAAATGAAATGAAACTGTTGGTGGATACCTACAAGTGTGAGTGGAAAGAAGTAGTTGAAAATCCTGAGTTAAGAAAACGCTTTAAGCATTTTGTTAATTCGGATGAGCAGGATGACAACATCACTTTTATCCCCATGAGAGATCAGAAAATGCCTAAAAAGTGGGCCTAATGTTTCTCCCTAATTCATCCAATCATAATCAATTATTTTACCATGGAATCAGTGCTTGCTAACTATAAATCTGTTACTGCTGAGGAAGTTACCCTATGGTTTGAGGCCGCTCCTGTTGAGGCTTTCCCAGAAGATGGTGGTTCTTGCATAAAGTATAAAGATATGCAAATAGCCATCTTCAGATTCTCCAGAAAGAACAAATGGTATGCTACTCAGAACCTATGCCCACATAAACTTGAAATGGTACTTTCACGTGGACTTCTGGGAGATGAAGAGGGGATTCCTAAAGTAGCCTGTCCTTTACATAAGCGGACCTTCTCATTAGAGACAGGGAAAAATCTGCAAGGAATAGAAGCCGACATAGCTACTTATCCTGTCAAGGTGGAGAACGGATATGTATATGTAGGGCTGGTAGGATAATCAAACAAGCTTATGGTCAGCTCTGAAGAGAGATTTGAATTAGCCATCAGAAAATTTGATGAAGCGAATGGGCAAGACCCCAAGAAAGTCATCCTGGAGGGGAAAGAATGGGCCTCTGAGGTCCTTTATGCGGAGCGTATGACCAGCTGCCTGCTTAGTTTTCATCCAGCGGCTTCTGAAGCCCTGCAATTAGCTACAAGATGCCAGCACATATGTAGGTGGGAAGTTCCCAGAAGCACATATCCAGAGGGTAAAAAAGGATACTATGCCTGGCGTAACTACCTAAAGACCTTCCATGGAGAAAAAGCAGCTTTTATCCTGAAAGAGGTGGGATATGATGATGCCTTGATTGTGCAAGTTCAAGAGCTTCTGACTAAAAAGCATCTAAGGCGTGACGCTGATACACAATGCCTTGAAGATGTAATCTGTCTGGTGTTTCTGACCTATTATCTGGAAGAATTTTCACAGAAACATGAGGAAGAAAAGCTCATAGATATTCTCCAAAAGACCTGGAGAAAAATGTCTGACAAAGGCCATATATACGCCCTGCAGCTTGATTTTCCTCCCAAACTGTCCCAACTTGTTTCAAAAGCTGTTTCGAATTAAGCTTTTCCTGAGCCTTTCTAATCGGATAGACCATGTGTGAATTGCCTTTTCAAGAGGCCAGGCAGGTAGGATCAGATGAAGATTTATGGGTAATCAAAGTGTACTTGTTTTTCAAAGGCTAAGCCAGTGGTACTTAATGGCCTTGACAGCTATTGCCATAGTGCTTCTCCTTAGTCAGTGGCTGATTCAAACCCATCTGGATAAACAGGCAAGTGATTCCCGAATCGTTAATGTGGCAGGTAGGCAAAGGATGCTAAGTCAGAAACTGGCAAAAGAAGTTCTTCTGCTCTCCAAGCTTACTTCTCAAGAGGCCGAAACAGACATATCCACCAGCCTGGAAAATACCCTTGAACTTTGGACCCAATCCCATGAAGGCTTAAAGAATAGGGATGAGACACTCAATCTCCCCGGAGAAAATAGTGCAGTCATAAGCATCATGTTTGATGAGATTGAGCCCTATTTCATTCAAATGGTACAGGGAAGTCAGGAAATCCTTTCTATTCTCAAGCAAGAATCCTACAACCCTGGACAGTTAGACTCACTCACCCAAGTGGTCCTGACTAATGAGGAGGCTTTCCTCCAAAAAATGGACGAAATCGTTTTCCAGTATGATGAAGAAGCCAAGAACAAGGTATTCTCACTCAGAAGAACAGAGTACTTTTTATTAATCTTTGCCTTGGCTACGCTACTTCTGGAATTGGTTTTCTTGTTCAGACCCACGGCTAAATACGTGAGAAATATCATCCAAAACCTGGTGAAAGCCGAAGAGGTAGCCCAGCAGAATACGGAAGAAATTACCCATCTCTACAAATCAAAGGAACAATCAATTCTGGAGTTGAGGGCCTTAAACTTTGCCCTGGATCAAGCTTCTCTTTTTGCCAGTACCACAGTGGACGGAAATCTGATTTACATAAGTGAGAAGCTAGCCAAATTCCTGGGATTCCAGAACGATAAACCTGAAGGTCAGTTTGCAGAAATTCTCAGCTCTAATGAGGGAGAACAGCAATACATAGCTTCCCTTCTGCAAACCCCGAGATCTACCATATGGAATGGTGAGGTATCTATCACTACCAGAAGCAAGGACAAAGCATGGTTAGAGCTTTCCATAGTCCCTGTCAACAGGAGGGGGGTTAAGCAGGATTACCTCATTCTCTGTAATGATATAACTGCCAGGAAAGAAACAGAGGCCCAGCTTACCCACTTAAATAAGGAAAAGTTTAAGGAAGAAATCCGTCTCCAGAAAATTCGTGCCCTACAGGTAGTAGAAGCTCAGGAAAACGAACGCAAACGAATCGCAAGGGATATGCATGATGGAATTGGGCAGATGCTTACAGCACTCAAATTCAACCTAGAGTCTGTTGATCCTGAAAAACATCCCGTAAAAAAAACGAAGGAGAAAATTGAGGACTTGAAGTCCCTATCCTCCAAACTGATCAAGGGAGTTAGAATTGCCACGTTCAATTTGACCCCTCCTGAATTGACAGATTATGGGCTTCCTATAGCATTAAGTAAGCTGAGCGTAGAGTTGAGGAAGCTTACTTCTGAAAACATCCTCTTCGATAATAAAACTCACTTCACAGGCAGATTACACACGATTGTAGAGACCAATATATACCGGGTAGTTCAAGAGGCCGTTAACAATGCCATTAAGTACGCAAAGGCATCCTACATACTCATAACTTTAGCCCATAGTAATGAGTTGTTAAGTTTAGTAGTTGAAGATGACGGAGTAGGATTCAACTATGAAGAACAGGAAGAAAAAGAAATTTCTGAAGATGGG
>JBCBKZ010000305.1:0-6552 GCA_038520955.1 Bacteroidota bacterium
CATCAAACCTTTTATTGAACTCCTCTGGATCTGTCCCTGGTTGTAAGAGGACATAAGAATTAAAATCATACCATCCCCAACTGGTTTCTGAGGAAATATTACCATCCTCATTTCGGGTCCTACTATTGAGACTCTCGTAGGAAATCAGGAAGTCAAACTTTATGTGAGAGTTATTAGGGACATCCTTTGCTACTGCTGTGACCTCAAGATCTGTTTCTCCATCTCTCTTTAGAACTTTACCTATGGCATCTTCATTCCCAAAGTATTTACTAGCTATCCGTTCTGTGATGATTACCTTGTCAGGCTCATTTAAGGCCGTATTAGGGTCTCCCTCAACCAGTGGGAAGGTGAATATCTTCAGGAAGGAAGGATCTACTATGTGCATGCTTTCTTCCCGAAACTCTTTATCCTCATACTTCACGATTCCTCCCGTGGGGAATGCCCTGGCATAGTCTATTACCTCAGGCATTTTCTCCTTCATGAAAGGACCTACCCTGGGAACTGCGGCGGCACAGTCTACGGTCATTTCATCATTCTGGTAGAGTTTATACCTGATCCTGTAGAGGTCCTCATAATCATCATGAAATTTATCATAGCTCCGCTCATAAGAGACGTACTGCATGATGAAGAGGACGGCGGCAATCCCCAATGCCAGTCCACCAATATTAATGGCAGAGTAGCCTTTGTTTTTTACGAGGTTCCTCCAGTTGATCAGAAGATAATGTTTAAACATAGCGGGATAAATTGAGTGAGTGTGTAGGTTTTTTATGGCAAATGGCCTTAGGTAATTTGAGACCTGAAACCAATAATTGACGTTGGCCATCCAGGGCGGTCCCTGGTCGGTCATGAGATCATATTTTTCTTCCAAATCCCCCAAGACTTCCTCAGCCAGTTCCTCCCGGAGGAACCAGAGCAGTATGTCGGAAGCTAATTTGGGAGGTTGTCTATTCATATCTTAATGCGTTCACAGGATCGCTGGTAGCAGCCTTTAGCGTTTGAATACTGACAGTAAGTATGGCAAGCCCAAGGGCAGCTATACAAGCTCCTATATATACCCAGGCAGAAATGGAAGCGCTATATTCGAAGGTGTTTAACCATCCTTTTAGGTAAAAGAAACTAGCGGGGACAGCAATGAAGCATGAGATGCTGACCAGGATAACAAAGTCGGCAGAAAGTATCTTCCAAATATTGCTGACAGAGGCACCAAGGATTTTCCTGATTCCAATTTCCTTGGTTCTTTTTTCTGCCATAAATGCTGCCAGCGCAAAAAGCCCCAAACAACTGATGAAGATAGCCAAGGCAGCAAAAATGCCGGCCAGTTTCATGATCCGTTGTTCGGAATTAAATTTCTTTGCGTAGGCCTTATCTACAAATTCGTACGTAAACGGAATACCGGGACAAATACCTGCCCAGCTTTCTTCGATTAAAGCCAGGCTCTCCGAGGCAGGCTTTTCAGCTGCCAGCTTAAAATGAATATGATTTCCCCTGAAATTTATGATCCTGAATAGGGTAGGTTGGGCGGAAGAAAAAGGTGATTTCATGATCATATTATCTACCACTCCTACCACACTTAGCTTTTCCCCCCAAGCCTCTATGACTTCTCCTACAGGTGTCTCTAGTTGCATGAGGTCCACGGCTGCCTGATTCAGAATAAATGCAGTAGAATCTGAAGAAAAGTCCGTTGAAAAGTCCCTGCCATCATTCACTTCCCAGTTGATGGTTTCCCCGAAGGTAGCACTTACATACATGATGGATACCTCCTCCCGCATGTTGGGATCTTTCCCTTTCCAGCTTAGCCCACTAGAGGTAGACCATATTTCTGTAATGGGGTTCTGAGTTACTGCCAAAGACTCAATAGCGCCATTTTTCAAGAGCTCCTGCTCCAGAATGGAAATGTTATTGGCTACTTCGTCATTCAGGATTGGCGTAAAAACAAGTCCTGCCTGCTCATAGCCCACAGCTCTATTCTGCCCAAAATAAATCTGATTGTACACGATGGTGGTTCCTATAATTAGCGCAATAGAAACAGTGAACTGAACTACCACCAGTATTTTTCTCGGGAGAGAAGATGATTTCCCGTTTTTTAAGCTCCCTTTTAACGCCTGTAGGGATTCAAAAGATGATAGGTAAAAAGCAGGATAACTACCCGCCAGTAAGCCCGTCAATAAAGTAAATCCCAGGCCTGCTAACCAAAATCCAGGTTTATCATAGGGAAAGAGAATGTCTTTATTGGCTATCTGATTAAACCAGGGTAGAGAAACAGCAATGATCCCCAGAGCCAGCATATATCCCAGAAGCGCCACAAGGAAGGACTCGCTAAAAAACTGTTGGATTAGTTGATACTTTTGGGAACCTATTGCTTTCCGGATTCCCACCTCCCTGGCTCTTTTTTCAGACCTGGCTGTACTCAGGTTCATAAAATTGATGCAGGCGAGAAGGAGCACAAACAAACTGATGATTCCGAAAAGCCACACATAGGAAATTCTTCCACCTGTGTTTACTCCGTCTTTAAATTCATTATACAAATGCCACCTATCCATGGGGTGAATAAACATGCTAGGCTCCAGACTCAGACTTGCCTCATCCCCAGCTTCAGTCAGCTTCTTAACCAATAAATCTTCAATGGCGGTGGAAGCCTTCTCAAAATTTTCTCCTTTAGCCAGTTTGACATACACAGGAAAAGAGTTGTTTTCCCATGGGTTGGTCATGCTCTGAACCCATGCATTGGTCGCAATGAATTTGTCCCATGAAGCGATAAACTTCAGGTCTTTAAAATGGCTATTTGACGGAATGTCTTTATAAACTCCTGCCACCTGAACTTTGACGTTATCTCCAATTTGGATTCGTTTTCCCATAGGAGAATCGAGCCCAAATAATTTAGTAGCTAATGACTTAGCTATGAGCACAGAAGAGACATCACTTAAGGCTTCAGAACTTCCCTCTAATAACTCTAATCCTAACAACTGCGGCGCACTTGCATCCATAAAAGCCCCGTCATCCAAAAATATTTCCTCCTCTACCTTTAGAGAATACTCCCATATCCATGTGGAAGAGACCACTGTCTGAAAATAATTTCCATAAGAAGACCTCAGTACCTCAGCTGTGGGATGAGGAACGTTAAACCAGGTAGTCTTTTCTTCTCCATAGATTCTGTTTTGAAGGACCCAGCCTATCCCCTCATGATCAGGATGATAGGTGTTATAGGTAAGCTCATCATATATCCAGAGGCTGATAATCATGGCTATGGCTATTCCCAGTCCAAGCCCCCCAATATTAATCATAGAGTAGCCTTTATTCTTAAGTAAGTTTCGCCAATTGATGAGTAGGTAGTGTCTAAGCATGATAGGATAAATGGTGCGAGAATGAATGTGTTTTAAGGCAAAGGGTCGGAGGTAATTGAGGACCTGAAACCAAAAATTAATTTTGGCTTTCCATATTGGCCCCCGGCTCTCCATGTCATGATACTTCTCTTCCAAATCTCCCAAGACTTCCTCTGCCAGTTCCTCGCGGAGAAACCAGAGCAGTATGTCGGAAGCTAATTTGGGAGGTTGTCTATTCATATCTGAGAGAATTCACAGGATCACTATGCGCCGCTTTTACGGTTTGTATACTGACAGTCAAGAGTGTGAGCCCCAAGGCTGCTAAACAGGCGCCCACATATACCCATAAGGAAACAGACACCCTGTAGTCAAAGTTATCCAGCCATCCGCTGAGGTAGTAGAAAGTGAGGGGTATGGCAAAGAAGCATGAAATAGCTACCAGGATGACAAAGTCAGCTGAGAGAATTCTCCAAATGTTGCTGACTGAAGCGCCAAGAATCTTTCTGATGCCAATCTCCTTGGTTCGCTTTTCTGCGACAAAGGCCGCCAGAGCAAATAATCCCAGGCAACTAATGAAGATGGCCAGCATGGCAAAAATGCCCGCCAATTTCATGATGCGCTGCTCTGAACGAAACTTGGTGGCATACGCCTTATCCACAAATTCATATAAGAATGGAATACCAGGATAAATCTCTGACCAGCTATCCTCTATCAGGGCAATGGATTCCGAAGGGTGTCTTCCTTCTGCCAATTTGAAATGAAGATAGTTTCCTGTAAAATCAATGATTCCGTAAAGCACTGGATGGAAGGAACTATAGGGGGATTGCACCACCATATTGTCCACCACACCTATGACGGTCATTTCTCTTCCCCAAGCGCCTATCACTTCTCCTACAGGATTCTCAAAACCCATGAGGTCTGCTGCGGCCTGATTAATTATATAGGCAGTAGAATCCGTGGCGTAGGCAGAAGAGAAGTCCCTTCCTTCTGTAATCTTCCAGTTAATGGTTTCGCCAAAGTCATGATCTACGTGCATGAGAGACACTTCCTCCCGCAAATTGGGGTCTTTTCCTTTCCAGCTGAGTCCACTGGAGGAGGACCATATTTCTGTAATAGGATTCTCCGTAACAGACATGGCTTCAATCGCCCCTTTGTTCTGGAGCATCTGCTCAAACACATCCAGCTTGGCACCTATGTCATCATTCAGTATGGTACGCGAATAGATTAAGCCTGCCTGATCGTAGCCCACTTCTCTGTTTTGTCCGTAGGAAATCTGGTTATACACGATGGCCGTGCCAATGATAAGGGTAATGCTTACCGTGAACTGTAGTACCACCAGGACTTTGCGTGGTAGGGTAGAGGCTCGTCCTCTTCTTATGCTCCCTTTCAGGGCATTAATGGATTTGAAGGAGGATAGATACAGGGCAGGATAACTTCCTGCTAAAAGGCCCGTGATTAGCGTAAAGCCTATCCCGGACAACCAGAATAACGGTTGATGAAACGGCAGTATCATATTCTTGTCAGCGATTTCATTAAACCATGGAAGGGCTAAGGCTACCAAGCCTAGAGCAAGTAAAAACCCAAGGAAGGCTACCAATATAGACTCTGTAAAGAATTGCTGTATAAGCTGGTATTGCTGTGAACCTATGGCTTTGCGGATTCCTACCTCTCTTACTCTCTTTTCAGAGCGGGCGGTGCTTAGGTTCATAAAGTTGATACAAGCCAGGAGAAGGACAAAAAAGCTGATGATGCCGAATAGCCACACATTGGTAATTCTCCCACCAGTGATTACCCCATTTTCAAAGTTGCCATACAAGTGCCACTTACGCATGGGATACACAAACACTTCCGGCTGTAAGTTTAGGCTCACCTCATCACCGGCTTCTTCAAGCTTGCCGATCAGCATATCCTTCACTGCTGCAGAGGCAATCTCCGGTGTGGTCCCTTTGGCCAGCTTTACATATATCTGACATGCATTTACGCCCCATGTATTACGTACATTTCTGGCCCATGAGTAGGAAGTGAAGTAGGCTTCCCATGGAGCGATAAAGAGAAGTTCATTAAAATTACTGGATTCTGGTATGTCTTTATAGACGCCAGCTACCCGTAATTCTGTCGTTGCCCCAATGAGGATTCGCTCTCCCATGGGATCATCTAATCCAAAAATCTTTTTAGCCAAAGATTCTGACACTATGATGGAAGATGGATCTGACAATGCATCTATCCTCCCAGAGGTTAACTCCAGCCCAAATAAATCAGGTGCGTCGGCTTCCATGAAAGAACCCGTAGCCATAAACACATCTTCATCCACTCTGAGAATATGTTCCCAAGCCCATGTACCTGAGACTACCTGACTGAAATGATTACCGTAGGTAGTTCGAAGTTCTTCGCCGGTAGCGAAGGGCATATTCATCCATGTTTCTGTCTCATCTCCATACACACGGTGTTGATGAAGCCAGCCTATTTCATCATAGTTATCGTGGTAGGTGTTAAAGGTGAGCTCATCATAAATCCATAAGCCGATCAGCATAGCCACGGCTATTCCCAGTCCTAACCCTCCAATATTGATGAAGGAATATCCTCTGTTTTTTAGAAGATTTCTCCAGTTAATAAGTAAATAGTGCTTTAACATAATGGTCTGTCTAGGGAAAAAATCCAATTGTTTAATCGCAAAAGGGCGAACGTATTGACTGACTTCATACCAATATGACAGCCTGGCTCTTCTACTGGACTTTTCTTCCAGTCGGGTCCAGAACTTCTCCTCCAAATCACCTTCAACTTCCTCCAGCAATTCTTCTTTCAGAAAGAATCTCAAAAACTGATGGGCAAGTTTAGGAGGTTGTATATACTCTTTCTCCTTCCCTTGCATGCTAAATGAAATTCAGGTTTCCAGAAGAAAATGCTGGATACTGGCTCCAGAGAGACATTCTCAATTCCTTAGCGTCTGCCAGCGCACTATGCCCTGCGGCCGTGATGGAGTAGATTCTCTTTCTTCTTCCGCCTCTTTTGGCGGTAGACTCTCCCATTTCGGATTTCAAAAATCCTTTTTTACTTAGCCTGTCAAGGGTAGAATGAACAGCGCCAATAGAGACAGCTCTTCCTGTTTGTTCTTCAAATTCTTCAGAAATCTTAAAGGCATAGGCCTCCTTTTCCAGTATGCCTACTATCAGCAATAAGACTTCTTCAAATTCTCCTAGTCGGGTTTCTTTCATATTACCTACTAAATTGTAGA
>JBCBKZ010000306.1:0-6545 GCA_038520955.1 Bacteroidota bacterium
TTATGGCTAACTTATAGTTAGCCTTAGCCACTAACTCTTTAATATGATTTATAGAATTCAATCAGGCAAGGTTGAATTTTCAGAGGGATGAAATAGCTTAAATATAAATAGGAATTGTGAAAAATGATACTTCATAATTGCATGAAGCCCTCATCTATTCCTTCGTTGGCTCTTGTGAAAAAGCTAATATCAACCAGCTAGTCTGGCTCACAACTGTCCAAGAGAATATCCTCTCTGCCTCTTCTTCTGTGAAGATCTCGTATGTCAGGAGATGTTCTTTCATTTCGTGGGCTAAGTTAGCTTCTCATAGCAAGTTTAACAGTCATAACCTCTCAATTCACTGACCAAAAAGTACCCCAGATAAGGTCGTTGAGGCTCTCGAAACTACAAAGTTAAATGGGCGGATCATCTCTTCGAGAACCTCAGGGAACATCTTTCTCAGAGCGTCCCATTTTTAGAAGGGTAACTTAATTCTCGTAATCCCCTATTTTTTGTATTTTCAGATATGAACAGACTGCTCTATTCCGCTATCGGCATCATGTGCCTGTTATTGGGGGCGTGCACCCAGCCACCACAAACCCAAAAACTTTCCTACGAAGTATTAAGTCAGCAATCCACTGAACTCATCCCTCAATTTGAATGGGCGGAAGGCTTTGAGCTGGAACTATTTGCCATAGAACCCCTAGTGAGTGATCCTGTGGCCATGGAGATCACGGAAGAAGGGAGAATGTTTGTGGTAGAGATGCATGGCTATCCGCTGGATGTTTCAGGCACAGGCGTCATACGAGAGCTAATAGATACGGATGGGGATGGCTTTCCAGATAAAAGCGAAGTATTTGCGGACAAGCTGACTCTCCCTACGGGCATCATGCGATGGAAAAAGGGTTTTCTTGTGCCAGATGCCCCAGACCTTGTATACATGGAAGACAGTAATGGCGACGGGAAAGCAGATAAGCGAGAAGTTATTCTCACTGGTTTTGCCAGATCCAACCCTCAACACAACTTCAATACGCCCCTCTACGGACTGGATAACTATATCTATCTGGCCAATGAGTACTTTATCACAACCCGCGACTACGCAGACATATTTGGAGATGAGGGAAGTGAAATATTCTTCCCAGCTCATCCTGAGGGGCCGAGACTTCCCGCCAATGCCAACGATCAGTCGGTACGCTTCCATCCTGATAAGCAGGAACTATATATGACCTCCTCCAACACCCAATATGGACACACCTTTGATCCGTGGGGAAGGTATTTTCAGACGTCCAATGCCTCCCACCTCTACCATGAAGTGATAGATGCCTCTTACCTGGAAAGAAAGCCTGAGCTTTTGGTGGCAGATGCCCAACAGTATGTACCTACGTATGGTCATCCCATAGAAGTATTTCCTATTACCCAGAATCCACAGCACCAGTTATTGACAGATATAGGCACCATTACCTCCGCTTGTGCCATCACCTGGTATCAGGGAGGAAGCTTTCCAGAATCTTTTAATGATGTGGTCTTTACCGCAGAGCCTACCCATAATCTGGTGCATGCAGACAAGATGCTACCTAATGGAGCTACCTTTTCTTCTACCCCTCTTTTTCCAGAGAAAGCCTTTCTCGCATCTAAAGATCCTGCCTTCCGACCTGTCTCTCTTTACACTGGACCTGATGGAAGTATGTATGTACTGGATTATCACCGCCAGATCATTGAGCACCCGGAATGGATGGCAGAATCGGTCAATCAGTCCGGCGAACTCTACGAAGGAAATACCCAGGGTAGGATTTACAGAATCTACCCAAAAGGGACTAACCCTTCAAAAGGTAGTACTCCTTTAGCTTCCCAAACTCCAGCAGAATGGGTAGAGCATTTATCACATAAGAACCTGTGGTGGCGCAAGAATGCCCAACGCTTACTGGTAGACCAGCAGGATGTATCAGTAAAAGCCCTCTTGGAGGCCAAAGCAGCTGATGATCAGGATGGCCTCGGTCAGTTACATGCACTCTGGACGCTTCAGGGATTGAATGCACTTGAACCCACACTTATTAGAAAAGCCTTAGCGTCCCCTACTGCTGGTGTTAGAGAGAATGCTCTCAAATTATTGGAAGCTTCAGGAGAAAGCCTAGAGGCATGGATGGTAGATCTGGCACTACTAGCGGAAGATTCAGATCCAAGGGTTCGTTTTCAACTCTTGTGTACCCTTGGGTCAGTGGATGAGGCGCAACCGCTAGTACAGAATATGCTATTTGAGAATATAGCCGATCCATGGGCCTCCCTTGCGGCCTTCTCTTCTCCCATGCTGAAACCTGCTAATCTATTCGAGCAGGGAGTAAACGTATTGGGAGAGAAAGAGGTCCCTGGCGCAGAAGCCTTCTTCGGCACCTTGGGTTCTGCCTTGGTACTAAGTGAGGGAGATGAAGAAAGAATGGACATTCTCCAGCAGGTATTAGCGCCAGGGAGTTCCTACTGGAAAGCACCTTTACTTTCCGGCATGCACAAAGTCCTGCGTTACCAAGCAGGAGAATTCGCTCTGGATGAAGAAAGCTATACGGCCCTTTTAACTGCTGCCTTAGGAGAATCTGATCCCATGAGAGATGAGGCCAGGAAGCTTCTTGGCATCATGGAAACACCTGAAGGGATGGAACTTTCGAAGGTATTAACTGAGGCAGAGGCCATCGCAGGTGAGCATACCTATCCAGATGCCAGAAGAGCTGATGCGGTAGCCCTGCTAGCCACGGTATTGCCAGATTCTTATGATGATACTTTCATCTCTCATCTGCAGTCTCAGGTTCCTCAGCCCTTACAAGTCGCAGCAGTGGAAGGATTAGGGCAGTTATCAGAAAACCGAGGTTGTAGTCATATGCTCAGCCAGTGGGCACACCTTACCCCAGAAGTCCGTTCCCTGGCAGTGGACCAGTTCATGGGGCAGCCTGAACGCATGCGCATGCTACTCTCGGCCATTAAGGAAGGAGTAGTTCAGGCAGCAGCTTTGGGGTGGCCCAGAACTGTACGCTTGATGAACAATGACTATCCAGAGATCAAGCAGTATGCGAGAGAAATTCTGGCGCCAGAAGAGGAAGATCAGGAGGAAGTATTAGCTCGATATGAGGAAGTTCTCTATGAAGGGCAAGCAAGCCAAGGATTATCTGTCTATCAACAACAGTGCGCTGTCTGCCACACCTATAAAGGCAAGGGGAATATTGCCTATGGCCCGGATTTGGCCTCTTTGCGGAATAGATTGGCTAGTTCTCTCCTACATGATATTCTGTATCCGAATAGAGCCATTGCGGATGGCTATGAGGTATGGTCAGCCAAAACTCAGGCAGGAAAAGAGTGGATAGGAATCATTTCCAAAGAAACGGCCTCTACCATTACCCTCAGAAGTGCCGATGGATCTGAACAGACCCTCAGTCGGGATCAAATAGAAGAGCTGACTGTCCTTCCCTACTCAGGTATGCCAGCCGGCTTAGGCGAGGCTATTTCGCCCCAGGAGATGGCAGATCTGATTGCTTTTATTAAAGAGGGAGATGCGTCTCTTTTAGCTGCGAATTAAACCACTTACTTTCCAAAGTATGTATATGGCCTTATGGGTGTGTATGATCCCAGGTAGAATATTTGATAAACTTCTAGAATTCAATAATTTAACTTTCCACTAAGCAGGCAGTAGTCAAAGAAAAGAACCCTATAATCGCACACAACCCTAATAGCCCATCATGAAAAACGCACCCGTTATCATATTGGCTTTCGCCAATGACCGAGAAGGAAAGTTTCTGAGAAGTATAGCGGAAGAACAGCGCACCATTACCCAGGCCTTAAATCCGCTAGTCAAGAAAAAGCTACTTCACCTGGAAATCCTGTCTAATGTTAGGGCCAATGATATCACGGAAGCTTTCCGAACCTTTGGAGACAGGGTAAAAACCCTTCATTATGGGGGACATGCAAATGACCTGGAGTTACTCCTGGGGGGGACTGATAGTAAGCTGGACATAGAAGCTTTCTCCCAGTTTCTCCAAGCGCAGGAAGGACTGGAACTGGTTTTCATGAATGGGTGTGCAACGGCGGCACAGGCTGATCCACTGAAGAAAGCAGGAATTCCTAACTTAATCCTCACAGAAGTAATCATCAATGATCAGGCTGCCCAAAGCTTTTCTACCGAATTCTATAAAGGACTGGCTTCAGGCAGACCGGTCAGTACCAGTTTTCAGGAGGCAGAAGGAGTAACCAAGGGAGACATAGGAAAACAGCGTGGCGATTTGGTATTCTCCAGAGAAAGCATGGAAGATGTATCAGATATGCCCTGGACACTCCACCGGCAAACCACCTCTAGCTGGACATTGCCTACCAAAGCCCCTTTTCCATTGATACCTGTACTAGCAGCCGTTGTAGTCCTTTTAGGGCTAGTATTTGGTGGTATGAATATGTGGAAATACAGCATCCCTTTTGATGTGAATGTGCCTGTTACCTATCCGGAAGGAGTCAGCGATCAACACTTTGACCCACTCAAACATACCCTTATGGTGGAGTTATCTGATCAGACCCAATCCAAAGAGCTTGGCTCGGAAGCACAAGTTCAACTGACACAGGTAACAGGAGAAAAACAACCCATCCCAATCAGCCTCAAATCTGATATTTGGGAGTTAACAGATAATACCTTACGCATCTCCAGAGATCCCAACCGAATACAGCTGAAATGGAAAGAGAATCTCACAAGAGTAAAAGGTCAGGTTAGAGGAGATGAAGGCTTTCTATCAGATGTAACCGTAACCTACGAAGACACCCAGGCAGTCACGGATGCTCAGGGGAGATTCACCTTAGTGATCCCCGAAGCGCTTATCCCAACTTATGTCCATAAACTATCCTTAATCAAGGAAGGATATCAACCCAGAAATATGACAGTGAACCTGGCAGATGGTAAATCTACCTATGACTTCTTCATGGAAACACAGACTCCTTAAGTTGACCTCTACTCACTCCCTTTAAAGTAAGCGTAAAAACTCAGGATAATGGCAGCTGAGGAGACGAGCGTCATCACAGTTCCTGGCACAAAGTTCACAAACCCTCCCAGGTCCATAAACAGAAAGTAACCAAGGTCGGCTAGACCTCCTGTAATGGCGGCCAAAAAGATGGCATTGCTGTTACCACGCCAGATAAAAAAGGCACATAGGAAAGTTACCGCGCCAATCCACATGAGATTGAATCCATGTTGTCCGATGACACCACCGGCAGCTTTAGGATAGTCCATTTGAATGGTGGTAGGGTCTACAGCATCAGCTATACCGGAGACAGCACCCGCAATATCTCCCGAGAGGACAAAATTCATGGTCATAACTCCAGCGAATATGTGAACAAGTCCCCAGATGATCCATAGGACAGCTGCGATTTTAAGTAGGATAGAAAATCGATTCATGGTGATGGTTGTTATGTGTGATATACTTAACTCATTAATTTCGCCAATAAGATCCATCCTTGCATTCACCTGGATTAATAAATGACGCCATAAATCGCTAACTAGCCCCCTGTTCTAAGCAATTATACCACCTTAACATGCTAAACCACCTCTTTGTCTATGGAAGTCTGGGACCGGGACGTCCCAATGAACACATTATTTCCAGCATAGGAGGAAGCTGGCAAGCTGGCAGCGTAAGAGGTAACCTACTGGAAGAGGGTTGGGGAGCAGATATGGGTTTTCCGGGCATCATACTGGATGAAGAAGGAGAAGTAGTAAATGGTTTTGTATTCTCTTCGAAGAATTTACCTGAGCACTGGGAAAGGCTGGACGCTTTCGAGGGAGAAGCTTATGAGCGGGTGGTGGCTAATGTCCTCCTGGAGAATGAGAAAAGCGTAGAAGCATATATATATGCGCTGAAAAGAGACTGACCTCTAGAGAGAGTATCCAATCCGCATTTGTTTCCCACCATTCAAATGGTGGGCTCAAAGTCAAAAATGGACTGGCTGATTTAGCTGCCGTACACTCCTAAGGGCGGATAAATCCACCCCTACAGTGGGTTGCTTACTTTTTTCAACGTCAATCCTTGGCGGGAAACCCCTGGCTCCAGCGGAGCCAAAAACCATTAGCCCGCCAGGGCGCCATCACGAGAGGCTCTATAGGAGCCTAACCCCCATAAAAAATAAGGTCCACGACCAAAGGCCGCGGACCATTTTTTCATTAGAGTGGTTGATTACTCCTCTGATCCTTCAACTACTTCTTCTACAGCTTCTTCAACGTCTGCAGCAGCAGAGTCGATAGCAACAGCAGCAGAATCTACAGCAGCTTCAACTGCGTCAGCAGCCTCTTCTACAGTTTCCTCTACAGCTTCAGCAGCTTCTTCAGCTTTTTCGGCAGTTTCTGCGCATGATACCATAAAGAACATGCCAGCCGCCATCAAAATTGTTAGCAAAGAAAGTTTCTTGGTTTTCATTTGTATCTAATATTTAGGCGATAAATTAAGATCAATATTATCAGTTTTCCAAGAACTAGGGGGTAAAAATTAACGAACTATCGATTTTATACTGAAATTAGGAATATTACAGTCTCTCAAATTCATTTCTTCCTGGGGCTT